>CALRWU020000193.1:0-6390 GCA_943371945.1 Azorhizobium sp. AG788 | reverse complement strand
ATCCCAATGACGCTGTAACAGCGGCGCCCTATTCGCATCACGTTCTGTTCGAGGATGCGCATGTGCGGGTGCTGGAAATCCGCCTGCCGCCCGGCGCGAGCGAGCCGATCCATATCCATGCCCTGCCGAGCGTGATCATGGGCGAGACGGGCGGTGATGGCGGCGCGTCATTCGTATACACAGAGTACCGGATGGTGGACGGCAAGTTCGTACAGGTGGCGCAGAACGAGGTGAAGCCCACAGGCGGCTATCGCGCGGTGTGGTCACCGCCGGAGGGACCACATTCGATCACCAACACCGGGCCCGTCGGCGTGAAGTTCATGCGCGTAGAGATGAAGCCGGAAAGCTGTTCGTAGGGCGATCACGGCGCCGGCGCGAATGTCTCGCCCGTCCCCGGCATGTAGACCGGCGGCAACGGCCCAACGACGCCCTGCATGAACGACACGTTCGTCTCGATGGTCAGAGACTGGCGCACGGCGAGCGCGGCCTGCAGCGCGGCATAGTCGGGACCATCGCCACCCATCGCTGCGCCATCGCGCGTCGCGGCCCAGTGGTCGAGGCTGGCGTAGCGGGTCGTAAGGTAGACTTCGTCATAGTCAGGCGAGGCTTCCTTGCCGCCGGGTGGCGGGATCACCACCCACATGCCGACAATGCGGGCGCCGATCTTTTCGAAATAGGGCCAGATGCCGTCCTGAGACGCCTTCAGGAATTGCGGGAACGTGCCCTTCTTGATCTTCCAGTAGCGGATGGTGGTAACTTCCTGGCCGGGGACAGGCGAGACATTGCGCACCGGGCCGCGCGTGGCGGGGCCGTCGCGGTTCATCTGGATTGGATTGTTGTTTGACGGCAGGGGTGGGGCGCCGGTCGCGGACGGTTGCGCGATGGCCGTCGTGCAGGCGGCGAAGGCGAGGCAGGCGATGGCTGCGAGGGAGCGGGCGACAGGCGAGCGGGCAAAGTGCGAGCGCATGAGGGATATCCCTGGTCTGGTCAGCTTTTGGGCGGCGCCACGCGACGCCTGTTGTATCTACGCGTCGCGATCACATCTTCGAAGGTGGGCGTGCGTGGATTGTCAATGCGAGCTTAATCGCATGCCTGTATCATTCAACTCCTGACCCCCAGCCGGCGCCAAACCATGAACCTGATCGACGGCCTCAAGAGCGACTGGATCTACATCAACGGCTTTCGCCGGATCATCGGCGCCGTCGGCAAGTTCGACCCGGAGGCCGCGTATACGCTGGCCGACGCGATCGAAGATGCCGTCGACGATCATCCTGAGCGCGTATTCATCGCGTTTGAAGGGCAGGAAATCACCTATGCCGATTTCGAGGCGCGCGCGAACCGCTTTGCGCATTGGGGTTTGTCGGCCGGCCTGAAAAAGGGCGACACGGTCGCGCTCTTCATGGAGAACCACCCGGACTATATCGCGTTCTGGGTGGGCATGGCGAAGATCGCCGTCAGGACGGCGCTGATCAACTACAACCTGTCAGGTACGGGGCTGGCGCACTGTCTCAAGGTGGTCGACTGCAAGGCCATCGTGATGAACCTCGAACTGGCCCCGAACTACGCCACTGCACGGGATCAGGCGCCGCTGGCCCTGGGTGCATTTGTGCTGGGCGGCGATGTCGACGGCGCAATCCGGATCGACGCGGCCGTGGATCAGGCCGCCCCGGGCCGACCGGACAAGTCTCTGCGAGCGGGGGTGAAGGGCGGGGACGTGGCTCTCTACATCTATACGTCCGGTACGACGGGTCTGCCCAAGGCGGCGAAGATCACCGGCGTGCGGGCGCGTGGCCTGATGCGGGTGTTCAAGGACGCGACCGAGGCCAACCATAATGACCGCCTCCTGCTGACCCTGCCTTTGTACCACGCGACAGGGGGAATGTGCGGCGTCGGCACGGCGTTGAATGCGGGCGCGTGCATTATCCTGCGCCGGAAATTTTCCGCCTCGCACTTCTGGCAGGAAGCGATCGACAACAAGGCAACCATGCTCGTCTATATCGGTGAGCTTGGCCGCTATCTGATGAACCAGCCGCCGACGACACTGGAGCGCAGCCACAGCATCAAAAAGGGCTTCGGAAACGGCCTTCGCGCGGATGTATGGGCCGAGTTCGTCAACCGCACCGGCATCCATCAGCTGGTCGAGTTCTACGGATCGACCGAAGGCAATGTGAACTTCTTCAATCTCGACGGAAAGATCGGCGCGGTCGGGCGCATTCCGAGGCTGCTGCGCTCGCGACTGCCGGCGCGGATCATCCGGTTCGATGTGGAGACGGAAGAGCCCGTGCGCGGGCCGGATGGGCTGTGCATCGAGGCGGCGCCGGATGAGATCGGCGAGGCGGTCGGGCCAATCAATGGCGAGGCGCGCCAGCGTTTCGATGGCTATAATGACGAGGCGCAGTCGAAGAAGAAACTGCTGCACGACGTGATGGCGAAGGGCGATCTGTGGTTTCGCACCGGCGACCTGATGAAGATGGACGCGGACGGCTATGTCTATTTCGCGGACCGCATCGGCGACACCTTCCGGTGGAAGGGCGAGAACGTCTCAACCAGCGAAGTCGAGATCGCGATCTCCTCAATGCCGGGGGTCAAGCACGCGATCGTCTATGGCGTGCAGGTGCCGGGACAGGACGGGCGTGCGGGGATGGCCGCGATCACGCCGGAGGGCGTTGATCTCAAGGCTCTGTACACGCACCTCGCGGCGAACCTGCCTGCCTATGCGCGACCCGTATTCCTGCGCTTCCAGAAGGATGTGGAGACGACCGGCACATTCAAATATCGCAAGGTTGACCTGGTGAAAGAAGGGTATGATCCGCGCGCGACCGTTGATCCGGTATTCGTCGTCGACAATGAAGCACGATCCTATCAGCCGATTACGCCGGAGCTGATGCAGAAGATCAATGGCGGTGCGATACGGCTATAGGCGATCGCGACGCTAACCAGCCTTCGGCGTGACTTTCGCAGCTGGGTTGTTGCGCGTGTTTGTTTCCTTCGCGTCGGCCAGCAGCGTTGCGCACGGCGCGTCCGGTTCTCCACCTGTCTGGATGAAGGGCAGGACGGCAAGCGCGCCTGTGATCGAAGACAGCACGGCCGAGGCAGCAGCCTGCAGCAGCAGCCTGCAGCAGCGTCGCCTCGCTCAGGGCCTCGAATGTTGGATTGCGCAGCGTGCCGCCGAGCTTGATGTCGCCGGAAATAGTGCCAACCGAAAAGTCGTGCGGCCGTGCAAAGATCTGGATGTCCATCGCTTCGGTCTTGAGGTTCACGCCGCCCGTGGCCGCAACAAGACTGTCCTTGTTCTCGATGACGGCGGGCTGAAGCGTCGCCTGGCCGTTCTTGAAGGCGATGTTGGCGGCGAGACAGCGCGAGGGGAGGAATTCGGGCTTCTTCTTGTCTTCGGTGGCGAATTTGGAGAGCTCGCTATTGGCTGACCACACGCCGGCCTCACCGGTCGATGTTGCCGCCGCATCGCGAAATCCGGAACCGGTGAAGGTCAGCGCGAACCGGCCGTTCAGCGTCCCGCGGATCAGGTTGTTCGGCGCAAACTGATTGATCGCCATGTTGCTGAGCGTGCCGGTTGCCTTTGTCGTTGCGGGGTCCTTGCGGGCATCGAGATGGATTTTCGCGTCGAGATCGCCCGAGCCTGATTTGACAAGGGCGCGCTCGAAATCAAGTACGCTGTCGCGCAAGGTGCCCTTGAGGGTCATCGACGAGATGCCAACGGGCGCATCGACCACTTTGGCGGCGACAAAATCGATGTCGGCATTCACGGCGCCGAGACGCGTAAAATCGATCTCGGCATCCGGAATAAGGCGTGCGGATTTATCATACTGGGCTTTCGCCGACTTCTGTTCGGCGTTCACCGCATCGCCTGTTCCGGTGCTGACAGGGATACCAAACACGACGCCAAGATCCTTGAAATCGAGCTCGTTGGATTTCAGCGCCACGGTCAGAAATGGCTTCTTGTCGGCAAAATTTATGCGCACCAGGCCAGTGAGATCACTTTTACCAACACGACCCGTCAGGTCTTCGAGCGAAAGTGTCTGGCCCTTCAGGGACAAGGCGCCCTTGATGTCGAAGGGCGGCGTGTCGGGGGCAGAGGCCCCGGCAATTTCGGCGAGGTCCTTCATATTCCGGCCGCGCGCCGTAGCGGTTCCGTTGAGAGCGCCGCCCCAATCGCGCTGAAGACCGTCGAAGGTGATCTGGTTGTCGCCCGAAGTTGCTTCGGCGCGCAGGCTCCCATCCACGAAGGATCCTTGCGCGAGAATGATCTTCACGATGCGGGGGATCTTGTTGTGCGTGAATTTGATCTCGACATTCTGGGCGTCGATCGTGTTCACGTATTTCTGCGGATCGAAGGGCGACCCGGCCTTGCCGTCGTCCGGCTTCAGCATGAGCTCCGCGTCGCGGACGCGCACATTGTCCGCCCAGATGCGGCCGGGGAGGAATCCGAACAGATCGTAGCGGACATCAATCTCTTTCGCTTCGGCCGTGCCCGGCCAGGAAAGCGAGCGCAGGATGATCTTGTTGGAGAAGGGATGCTCGATGTGACCGATCTGGACGCGAGCGTCCTTCGCGCCGAATGTGCCGAGCGCCCAGTTGACCATCGGCGTTCCCGTGGACGGGTTGGCGAGCAGGATGTTGAGTAGCACCCAGGTTCCAACAAGAACGGCGAAGATTGATCCGGTCCACACAAGGATCGTGTTCGAGGGCTTCTTCCACTTGATATTGCCCACCCGGTCGCGGGCGCAGACATAGGCGCGCCGTGCGCCAGACTTGACCTTGTTCCAATGCTCCTCGAACCGCGCCAATAGCAGGTCCTCCTGAACGGAAATCGCTCGGGAGATGGATTGGTTCCGGAATTCGCGTGTTCCGCACCGAGAGGACTCAGTGCGGAACACGCGGCCCTCCAGCCATCAGCTCCAGAGGTCGCCGAGGCTGAGAGACTCCAGGAATCCCCCGGGCGCTGCGAGGGGATGAGCGTTGCTGGTCGCCCGATCGTCGAGGCGGTGCATCAACCACTGGACGGACGGCCCGGTGCGGACGCCGACCAGCTCGAGCCGGCGAACCAGTTCGCGCAGGATCGAGTCTTCCAGGTCGACGTTATCCCGCGCTTTAGCTTCCGCCAGGCGCCAGCCCGCAGCATCGCAGGTGAGGGCGATGACAGCTTCCGATGTGTCGCCCCAGACATAGGCCGCCATCTTGCCGTCTGCGAGGCGTCCCCCATGGTCGGCCAGGCAGTTGCGGAACTGGCGCGCCACCTCCTCAAGCTGCTTGCGGTTAGCGATGCGCACGAAGGGCGGATCGAGCACGGGAGCAGGAGGCGCCGGGCGGAACACATCCGGCGTCATGTCCTCGTAAGCGCGCATGAACACCTGCCGCACCTCACCCCCCGCCCCCCACCGCCGCGCAATCCGCGCACCGGACCCCGGGTCGCGCATCAGGACGGCAAGCTGGAATGCGCGCGCAAGATCAGCGGCGGCGCCCGCCGAAAGCATGACGCGAACGATCGGGGCGACGCGAAGCGCAGGCGGCAGGGCAGCGAGCGGCGGGAAGGTGTCAGGACGCACCTCATCGAGGTGACGCAGCACTTCGTTGGCCATCGGGTCAGTCATCAGCTGCAGGAAGGTTGCGTAGTGCTCCCGCCCCCACAGGGTCTCGCCGGCCTTGGAGAGCGCACGCATCAGACCCGTCGCCAGATCGCCGGCCATAGCTTCGGCCACGACGGCGTCACGCTGAAACTCCACCAGCCGGCGGATATCAGTGGGCGCCAGGGTCTGGCGGGTGAGGCCCGCGAGCGCGATCGCCGCTGCGTGGCGGCGCGCGGCGGGAAGTGCAAAGAAATCGGCGTGCGGCGCTGGCCAGAGCTGCGCCACCGCATCGGCGAAATCGCCGGCGATGAACGCCAGCAAGGGCGTCGCGGTGCGCGCCCGCTGGGGCGCGCGGTTGAACATTTGCGCGACCATTGTCGCGTCTCCTCTCGACGTGCGTCCGCAATGCCGCCCCGGGGGGGGGCGGACTATCGAGGACGTGGCTCAGCGCGCACACGATTGTGCGACGGCCAGGTTCTGTTTCGTGAGGTCAGACGCTTCCGGACCAAACCGGGGAGCGCTGACCGCCCCCTGGGATGCAGAGGGGCGAACTGGCTAAATTCAGTCGCCTCATGGCCGGTATGGCTCCATTGAAGTGCGGGAGATGTCCCCCGACATTGGCTTGGCTATATGACGATTTGGGCGGCATTTTGGCATTCGCCAATTTCCCTCTAGAGTGGCCGAAGTTTTCCTGGAGAGAGTTGATGATCAAGCGCGCCGCCCTTGCCCTGTTGCTCCTGAGCGCCTGCGCGCCGGAAGCTGCCCCGCCGAAGGAGCCGGAAGCGCCTGTGGTGGAGGCACCGGT
>CALRWU020000192.1:0-6396 GCA_943371945.1 Azorhizobium sp. AG788 | reverse complement strand
ATGCAGCGAAATACAAGGCTGCGCCCGCGGGCGAGATCACGGTGGCGACTCCCGCAGCCGGCGCGCGCGTGACGAGCCCGCTTATCGCCGAAGGCAGCGCCATCAACACCTGGTTCTTCGAGGGGCAGTTCGTTGCCGAGCTTGTTGTCGACGGCGTGACTTTGGTCCAGGCCCCGGCAATGCAGGCGGGCGACACGGCATGGACCGATCCCGGCCCGGTGAAGTTCAAGGCTGAACTGCCGTTCGCTGTCACCAAGGAGACCAATGCCGAGCTGATCCTCAGCGAGGACATGCCGGAGTATATCGACGAGGCGAACGACATCCGCGGACCTGCGCGATCTGTCCGCATCCCTGTCGTCTTGCTGCCCGCGGCGAACTAGGGAACCGCGATTTTCGGTGGATCAAAGCGGATGGTTGAAGGCGCCCCTTCGCCCTTGAACCAGGCGAGGACGGCCGCCGCGATGCGCGGATCCGCTTCGTAGATGTTGTGGCCGCCATTCTCGACGATCAGCCGCGAGCGGTTGGCAAAGCCTGCCGCGGTTTTGGCTGCTTCGGCGGGATAGGTGCGCCCGTCCAGCGTGCCGGATATGAAAAGCGTCGGTACGCTCGACTTGAACGGGGCGCGGAACGCTTCGCCGAGGTCAATCGACGGACGAATGCCGGCGATCTGCGGCATCGGAAAGTTGAGCGTGTCTCCAAGAATGCTGGTGGCGAACTGCTTTTTAAGCAGCGCCATGCGTGCGGGCGAGACGCCGGACGCCAGATCCATGGCTTCCGGCATGCCGGAGAAGCTCGACGGTTGCGACAGGAACTGGCTGTAGAGGAGTCGGCCAGTCTGGGTGTAGTCGCCAGCATCCAGCGCCGCATAGAGCAGGGGTAGCCGTCGTACGCCCAGCGGGTCTGCAATCGAACCGGAGGCAAGCAGTTGCACGGCGAAGCCGTCAAAGGTGACCGTGACCTGTTCCTTCTTGCCGGGCGGAATGAATGTCGCTTGCGCTGGCGTCGTATTGAGACGCGCATGGACGCGCCGCATCAGTGCCGGAAAATCCGGGTAGGCCGCTTTTGCTACAGGGTCGGCATCTATGATGGCCTGCACGCGTCCAAAGTAGGCGTCGTTCTCGGATGGAAGCTTTACGGTTTCGTCCAACCCTTCAATGCCGGCCAGAACGGCGCGGTCGACAGATTTGGGGTGGTACTTCAACACCGTCAGGCCGAGATGCGATCCATAGCTGATGCCCCACAGATTGATCTTCTCCACGCCAAGCGCGCGGCGCAGGTCGTCGACGTCGTGGGCGTTCTGCAAGGTCGTGTAGCCGTCGATGTCGATGCCATCGGCCTCCCACTTGTCGAAGCAGCGAGCGATCTCGACGCGATAATAGGGGACTATGGTCTCACGGGTCAGTGGTTCTTCGGGACCGGGATTATTCTCGGGCCGGCACGGCGACATAGTGCGCGATATGCCTGTGCCGCGCTGGTCGAAGGCGATGACATCAGCAACTTCGCGTAGCGCCATGAACAGGGAGAAGCGCGGGCCGCGTGCGGTCTGTATGCCCGAGCCGCCGGGACCGCCTGCGAGGTAAACGATGGGCGGGCCGGGATTGGGCGAGGTCGACGCAAAGCGAACGAAGGAAAGCGTGATCAGCCGCGCGTTGGGGTCATTGCGATTTTCGGACACCTGGAACTTGCCAAGTTCGGCCGGAATTTTCGTGCCGTTTCCCGCGACGAATTCATACGGCGCATAGCTGATGACAGCAGGCGGAAGGTCGCGCGCTGGAGCGGGGGCCGGCGCTGGGCTGGCGGTGCAGGCGCCGAGAAAGACCAGGATAACCGCGATCTTGCGCATGGACGTCCTCCCCAAGGATGCAATGACCGTACGAGGTTCGATTATTCACAGTCAACAATTGCGGGACGCCATAGGCGGGCGGCGAGGCTCTGTTAGACAGGTGGACATGACAACCGGTTTCCGACCCTCACGCGCGATCCTCGAACTCGACAGCCGTTTCCACACGGAGGTCGAGCCAGCCGCGTTTCCGCAGCACAAACTGCGCTGGCGCAACCAGCGCTGGGCCGCGCATGTTGGGCTTGATGGACTGAGCGACGACGCGTGGGTGGATCACTTCGGCAAGTTCGCGCCGCTTGAAGGATCACTCGAGAAGCCGCTGGCGCTGGCGTATCACGGGCACCAGTTCAAGACGTACAACCCGCAGCTTGGCGATGGGCGCGGCTTTCTGTTTGCGCAGCTGCGCGATGATGCGGATCGCCTGCTTGATCTTGGCACCAAGGGTTCGGGCCAGACGCCATGGTCGCGACGCGGTGATGGACGGCTGACGCTGAAGGGCGGCGTGCGGGAGATCATGGCGGCGTCGATGCTCGAGGCGTTGGGCGTCTACACGTCGAAGGCGTTCTCGCTGATCGAGACCGGCGAGGAGTTGCATCGTGGCGATGAGCCTTCGCCGACAAGGTCTTCCGTGCTCGTGCGACTGTCGCATAGCCACGTGCGTTTCGGGACGTTCCAGCGGCTTGCACATGCGGGGGATGCGGAGGGGACGGCTCGGCTGGTCGAGTACTGCATCCGTCATTTCCATCCGGCTGCGGCGGGGGCGGACACTGCGGCCTCGGCGGCTGGCCTGCTGCGAGAAGTTGTGCGCGTGACGGCGGACCTGACGGCGGGATGGATGGCGGCCGGGTTTGTTCATGGCGTGCTCAATACCGACAACATGGTTGTGACGGGTGAGAGTTTTGACTACGGGCCGTGGCGCTTCCTGCCGTATTCGGACCCAAGCTTCACGGCTGCCTATTTTGACGAGACCAAGCTCTATGCGTTCGGGAGGCAGCCGTCGGCGGTGTTGTGGAATCTCAGCCAGTTCGCAAACTGCCTGACACTGCTGGCGGAGCCTGCGGATCTGGAGCGAGAACTTGCGACCTATGAGCTGGCCTATCGCGAGGCGTTTCCGCGCCGGGTGCTGGGGGTCCTGGGGCTGAAACCCGCCGGGGCGGATCAGGCGGTCGAGCTGATGAAGGCGCTGTTCGGCTGGATGGGACAAACCCACGCGACCTGGCCGCAGGTTTTCTTTGACTGGTTTGGCGGGGAGGCGAGCCTCGAGCGGGCGAAGCTGAGCCCGCTCGCCGGACTATATGCGTCGTCGGACTTCGAGGACGTCAGAGGCATGCTGCTCGCTCACGCGCCGGAGCGGCCGGAGCGGCTGGAAAATCCCTATTTCCGCGGTGAATTGCCGGCCAGCTTGCTGATCGAGGAGGTTGAGGCGTTGTGGGACCGGATCGCGGACGCCGACGACTGGGCGCCGTTCTATTCCCATATGGATCGCATCGAGGCGGCGCGGCAGGCTCTTTCGCTGTAGCGGTTAATCACGTGTGAACGCGAATTCCGACCGGAAATCCGGGCTGAACACCGTGAGCAACCTACAAATTCTACGGGTTTGTTAACTGTTCTCACGCGAGATGGGGCACCTTGGAATCTAGGCTTATCGTGTAGATGACCTCTGCTCCTATCCCGATGGGCTCTGCGTCACCGCCGGAGGTGATCGAGCGCTGTTTCGACAGCGCGACCGAGCATTTCATGAATGCGGTGACTGAGTCGTTCGCGCTGATCGATCAGGAAGGGCGCGTCGTTCGCGCCAACATCGCCTATCGCCGCCTGACTGGGCCGGCGGGCGGAGCGCACGACGCCTCGATCATCTCCTACATTGAGCCGGAACGTCGTGAAGCTCTGCGCGAGACGCTGCGTGGGCTCAACGACAAAACGATGACGCGGACGCTGCAGCTTCGCTTTCGCATCGGGCACGATACGCGCCTTATCGAATCGGAACTCACCTGGATGGGGCCGGAAGGACTGATCTCCTTCGTCGGTCGGGACGTGACGAAGCAGGACCTGCTTGAGCGTGAGCGGCAGGAGACGGCCGCCGCGCGCGACGCGGTGGAGCAGGTTGGCGATATTGGCCACTGGCGCGCGGGTCGCGATTTCAAGCTGCAATGCTCGCAGGGCGCTGCGCGTATCCTGGGACTCGATCCGGCGGCGCCGCCACTGGTGCTGACCGACCTTGTCGAGATGATCCATGCCGAAGACCGGCAGGCGGCCGTCGCCGCTGCGCGCGAAGCCTTCGAGAAGCGCAAGCCGATGCGCCACACATTCCGCGTGCGTCGCGCCGACGGGACGACCCGGATGGTGCGCGTTGCCGGCGCCGTGTCGATTGACGCGCGCGGGCAGGTCGAGGCGATGCACGGCGTCGTGGTCGACAAGACCGATGGCCACTCTGCGCTGCAGGCGGCGCTGAACGCCGACTCCACAGTACGTCGCTTCGTGCAGGCCGCGCCGATGCCGATCTGCATGTGCGACAAGGACATGCGCGTGATGATGGCGAGCGCGAGCTGGATCGCCGAACAGCGCCTGACCGAGGAAGAGGTTCTGGGCCGCAATGTCTATGACATCCTGACGTGGCTGCCTGACAAATGGAAGTCGATGCACCGGCAGGTGCTGCGTGGCGAGACGATGAGCCATGACCGCGATCCTTATCCGGGCAAGAATGGCGGCCAGCGCTGGCTGAAATGGTCGTCGGCGCCGTGGCGCGATGGCAATGGCGAGATCGGCGGCATCATCTCAGTCCACGAGGACGTTACCGACATCGTCCGCGCCCAGCACGAAGTCGAGTCCTCGAAGGAGCGCATGTCGTACGGCATGTCGATCACCCAGATGATGATCTGGGAACTGGATTTCGAGAATCGCGAAACCAATGTCGAGGGCGACTGGAAGAATTTGTTCCCCCAGAAGCCGACCTTCGACACACTGACCGGCGCGGACTCGTCTATCCATCCCGCCGATCGCGAAATTCTGGCCAACAAGTGGCGCGCCCACATGGCGGGCGGCGCGCCGTACACGGCGGAGTATCGGGTCGTGTTTCCGGACGGCAAGGAAGTCTGGCATGCCGCCGCAGTTCGTATCCTGAAATCCGTCAAGGGCTCGCCGGCGCGCGCCTTTGCGGTGATCCAGGTGATTACGGCGCGCAAGCAGATCGAGCTGCAGGCGATGGAGGCGGAACAGCGCGCGCTGGTCGCGGCGGCTGCGAAATCCGATTTCCTCTCCAACATGAGCCACGAAATCCGCACCCCGTTGAATGGCGTGCTGGCGGTCTCCGAGGTCCTCAACCGCACGCCGCTGGACGAGCGGCAAGGCGAAATGGTGCGCCTGATTTCGACATCCGGCCGCACGCTGCTGCGTGTGATGGATGATCTGGTCGAGTTCTCGCGTCTTGAAGGCGATGATATCCAGTTCGACGTCCGTCCCTTCGAGCTTGAAGAGACCTTGCGCAATGCGTGCGAGGCGGCGCGCACGCGTGCGGAGGCCAAGGGCCTGCAGTTCGATGCGTTCATCTCCGCGAGCTGCGATGGCGTGTATCGCGGAGACCCGGTGCGGATCGGGCAGGTGCTCGGCAACCTGCTCAACAACGCGGTCAAGTTCACCGAGCAGGGCCGCATCAGCGTGTCGGCGGCGGTTGAGGACCTGCCGGACGGCAAGACGCAGATGCGGATGGTCGTCACCGATACGGGCGTGGGCTTTGCACCGGCGATGGCGGAGAAGATTTTCGAACGCTTCGAGCAGGCCGATATTTCGACGTCCCGCCGGTTTGGCGGGCTGGGGCTCGGCCTGTCGATCGTGAAGCGTCTTGTCGAACTGATGAATGGCAAGGTGACGGCGCATTCGCAGGAAGGTTCGGGCTCGACCTTCGAGGTCATCGCGCCGATCTCGCGCGACCGGATCGCAGCGCTTGGCGCCATTACGGCCGTCGCGGTGGAAGACTTCGATGCTGAGACCAATCTCGACAACCTGAAGCTGCTGGTCGCTGAAGACAATCCGATGAACCGCCGCGTGGTGGAATTGCTGCTCGCGCAGAGCGGCGTGTCGATCACCTTTGCAGAGAATGGCAAGGAAGCGGTCGAGAAGTTCAAGGCGGCGAAGTTCGATCTCGTGCTGATGGATCTGCAGATGCCGATCATGGGCGGTCTGGCGGCGATGCGGGTTATCCGTGAGCTGGAGAAGCAGGAAGGCCGGATCCCGACGCCGATGCTGGCGGTCTCGGCGAATGCCACGGACGAGCATGTGACAGAGGCCAAGGAGGCTGGCGCCGACGATCACGTCGCCAAGCCGATTGTGCGCGAGACGCTGTTCGAGGCGATGGCGCGCCATGCGCGACCGACGCGGTGTGGAGAGGCGGCCGTGACGCTGGACGATGGCGTCTTCGACCTGGATGAGTTCGATATCGCGGTCTGACGCGGATGTGCGGGTGCTGTCTCGCGCGCGGAACGTGCGAGATGAGCCGGTTTCTTTCTCTCTTGAAATGAACTGAAGTGGGCGGGGGGGCCGCGCGAGCTGCGGCTGCCCCC
>CALRWU020000191.1:0-6429 GCA_943371945.1 Azorhizobium sp. AG788 | reverse complement strand
CGTCGCTCAGCGAAGTGATGCCGGCTGCGACGCATTTCAGCCCGCTGGCGACGAGGCGATCCGCGTCGCGGAACGCGTGCGCGGCCATCGCCTCTTCGGTCGCGTTGGCGTGGATCATGCGGCGGATTTCATCATCGACAATCATGCATTCATAAAGACCGATGCGGCCGACATACCCCGTGCTGTTGCACGCGGCGCAGCCGCCAGCTTCGTACACGGTTCCACTTGCGCCGACCGCTTGCAGGAGCGAGGCCTCGCGCTCGCCGATCACGGCCGGGCGTTTACACCTATCACACAAGCGGCGGACGAGGCGCTGGGCGAGAACGAGACGCACCGTCGACGCCAGCAGGTAAGGTTCAATACCCATGTCGCGCATGCGCGTGATTGCGGCGACGGCGTCGTTGGTGTGGACCGTGGAGAAGACAAGGTGACCCGTGAGAGATGCCTGCACGGCGATCTGCGCTGTTTCGGCGTCGCGGACTTCGCCGACCATGACGACGTTCGGATCCTGACGCAGGATCGCCTTGAGCCCCGCGGCGAATGTCATGCCAATGCGGGTATTAACCTGTGTCTGGCCGATTCCTTCGATGGCATATTCGATTGGATCTTCAACCGTGAGGATATTGCGCGTGCGGTCGTTCAGCAGGTTGAGCGCCGCATAGAGCGTGGTCGTCTTGCCCGAGCCGGTCGGTCCTGTGACCAAGACGATGCCGTTGGGAGCAGTCAGGATAGACCGGAAACGCGCCAGAATCGCCGGCGACATACCGAGCGAGTCGAGACTGCGAAGGCTCTGGTCCTTATCGAGAATACGCATGACGACGCGCTCGCCATGGTGCGATGGCAAGGTCGATACCCGAACGTCAACGCCACGCCCCCCAAGGGAGAGCGAGATGCGCCCGTCTTGAGGCAAACGTTTTTCCGCGATGTCGAGGCGGGCCATGACCTTGATGCGAGACACAAGGCGCGCCTTGGCCTTGGCGGGCACACGCAGGACTTCGCGCAACACTCCGTCAACACGCAGCCGCACGGTCACGGCGCTTTCGAAGGGTTCTATGTGTATGTCGGAGGCGCCCTGTGTGATTGCCTCGGAGATCAGGCCGTTAATCAGCCGGATGACGGGCGCATCATCCTGACTGTCGAGCAGATCCGACGTTGCGCCAGCCTCTTCCGACAGTGCGTCGAGCGAAGTCTCGGCGTTGAGGCCCGTCGCTATCCGGCGTGTGGCTTCCTGGGTGACGGCATAGCGCTGGGAGAGAGCGGCATCGAACGCGACGGGGTCAAGCTGGACCACTTCGAACGGGCCGCCCAGCGTGCGACGTACTTCGACAAGCGCAAGCGGATCGCCGCCCTGTCGCATGCCGACACGCCACGGCGCTCCCTCACTCAGCAGTACGACCCCGCGATCCCTGGCGAAGGCGTAATCAAGCGAGATGTCGTTGCCGGGTGCTGTGGCCGGACCAGTCATGGCTATTGCGGCGCCTCCGGCGCTGGGACCGCGAGAGAGCGAGCAGGAGGCGGAATAGTGGCGGCTGGCGGAACCGAGAGCGCAGTACCCGGATCGATGAAGTCACGCTCGACCTTGGCGCGCATGGCTGGATCGAGGCCATCGAAGCCTTGCACCGCATGGTATTGGCGCAGCGTGACTTCGCGCGCCTGTTCCGGGGTATTCACGATGGTGGGGCGCAGGAAGACCATGAGGTTCGTACGTTTGCGCGACTCGCTCTTCGAGCCGAACAGACCGCCGACCAGCGGAATGTCGCGAAGCCCCGGGATGCCATTGTCGGTCTTCTGCACGTCTTCCTGAATGAGGCCTCCCAGAACGATGATCTGGCCAGCGTCAACCTGCACGACCGTGTTGATCTCACGCTTGTTGGTGATCAGATCTGTCGAGGTCGTGTTGATCGGACCGAAGATGCTGGACACTTCCTGACGGATCGTCAGCCGGATCGCGCCACCCTCGCTGATCTGGGGTGTTACCTCGAGCTGAACGCCAACGTCTTCACGCTGGATCGTACGGAACGGGTTAGCATTGGCGGATCCAAGAGCCTCCCCTGTGGTGATCGGAATCTGTTGGCCGACCATCAGGGACGCTTTTTCATTGTCGAGGGTCAGGACGGACGGCGTCGACAGCACGTTGCTATCGCGATCTTGCTTCAGTGCGTTGACGATGAGCCCAAGGATGGCGCCATCGTCACGCTGACCGCCGATCCCGAACAAACCACCGTTCGCTCCGATGAGAGACGATACCGCCGCCTGCTGCAACTGCGCGAGTGCCGGGTTTGTATCCGTATCGGTGTTTCCAGTCAGCAGCGCGCCCGTCACGGCGAGCAGGTTGGGCGCCGAATTGGCGTAGCTGGTGGAGAGAAAAGGAACGGCGTTGTCCTTGCCACCGGCCATCAGAAACTGAATGCCCAGTTCCTGCGCTGCCGTGTCGGAAACTTCCACGATGACAGCTTCGACATTGACCTGCTGGCGACGCTTGTCGAGCGAGCTGACCACTTGCGCCAGTGCTTCCTGGACATCTGGCTCAGCGCTGATGATCAGGGAGTTGGACGCCTTGTGCGCAGCTATGTTTGCGCGCCGGTTGGCCGCGGGTGCGCCATCAGCGCCTGCAGGCCCCTCCATGGAGGCCGAGATCTGCTGCAGGATTGGCAGCACTTCATCGGCAACGGCATACGTCAGTGGGATCACGCTTACGCCTCGCCGAAAGTCGGCCTGGACATCGAGATCCTGCAGGAGCGGCGCATACCGGTCGAGCAGCGCGGGCTCGCCACGAAGAACGATGCTGTTGCTCGCCTGAAGCGGCACGATCTGGATCGCTGTCGCGCCATCTGCGGTCAGGACGCTTTGCAGTGCGCGCGCCATTTCCGACGCGGAAGTGTTGTTGAGGCGGATCGTACGCAGCGCAGTACCATCGCGGTCGAGACTTGCGATCACTTCGCGGAGGCGTGCGAGATTTGAACCGTAGTCAACGACGATCAGCGAATTGCCACGCCGAACCGATGTAGCGGCGCCCCGCGCAGACAGGATGGGTCGAATGGCGTTGGCGACGCTGTCGGAGTCCGCATACTTCAGTTGGAATACCTGTGTGACATAGCGGTCGTTCTGCATGCCGACGCCCGCGGCGGAGGGTTCGCGGGCGGCGACTTCATCCGGGATGATGCGGTATGTATTCGCGCCGGCGGGCGTGGCGATGAAGCCGTTTGCACGCAATGTCGACAGAAAGACCTCGAAGAGCTCGTTCGGCGACAGGGCGCGCGATGCGATTACCGTAACCTTCCCGGCGACGCGCGGATCAATGATGAAAGTGCGACCAGTGACGTTTGCCACATCTTCGATGAAGGCCCGAATATCCACTTCGCGCAGGGCGACCGAGCTATCCGTCATCTGCCCGATGGCAACCGGCTGATAGCAATTCGCGCCCGCCATGCCGAACATGGCGGCCAGCACTAGGCGCTTTGAAGGCTTCATGGGGAGATACCACTCGACAACGACAGGCGCACACGCTCACCCGACCGCCGCTCAGCAAGGAGCGTGATCGGTCCCCGCGCTGCGGACAGGAGCTTCGCTTGACCATCATTCGGCCCGATGCCGTTGACGGAAATGATCAAGTCGCCGGCCTTCACGCCAGCTTCGGGTAAAGCCGCGGAGGCGCGCCAGCCATAGGGGGCGCCGCCGCGCATTTCAACCTGTCCCGCGGTTGCCATGAGCCAGGCGGCGGTGTCGACGTTGGAGGTAATAGGCAGCGATACGGCGTTGGCGCTGACATCGTTGATTGAAGCGGTCTGAACGGGAGGCTGCTGGCCGGGGGGAACGCTCTGCGGAACGCCAAGAAGCGCCAAAGCCAATGAGGGGCCGGAGGGCGTCGTACGTTCCAGCGCGAGCGACTCGTGGGCCCCGCCAATCGACACGACGATATGCGTGGAGGCGACCTCTTCGAGGCGCACGCCCTGGGCAATTTCATAGCCAACAAGAAATGAACGCTGCACGCCATCGCCAAGGACAAGAACGGCACCGCTGCTATCGGGCTGGGATGACATCCGTACACCCACGAGACGGATGCCGTTGATGTCCGCGTGGGGGGCGTCATCGCCCGTCATATGGTCGCCGAACGGGGCGAAGGGCGAGCGAATATCACTGATCAGATTTGCCTCAGCCGCGAGCGGGCTGGTGTCGGCAAAGGGAAGTTCAGGCTTGTCCGGCGCGGCGATACGCCAACCGATCTGAGCGCAACCGATCGCAATGCCAGCCAGAAGCACAGCCTCAGCGCCCGGTCTAATCAGGCTGACGGCGCCGCCACCCCAGCGGGCAGCAAGCGAACTACGGGCACCCCATAACGGTTTCATGACGATATGACAGCCCCTCGCCTTCACCCGCCGAGCAGCCCCATGCATCTATTCCGCACAGTGTCCGCAAAGGCTTGGCTTCATCAACATGACAATTGCGAAGCCTGTGTGACAGTTCGCCGACCAGTCGTTGATGGTCGAGAAAGCCGGCTAAACTGTCACACGTTTGCTCAGAACTTCGCGGTCAGGCTGGCCGAGAAGGTCCGGCCACGCGCATAGGTGTTTGCATCTGTCTGGCCAGCTGCGGATTGCTGGTACTCGACGTGATCCTCGTCGAGCAGGTTCCGGCCACTCAGGCCAAGGGTGACGACATTACCCAAGACATCGAGATCCTGTCGATAAACGAGATCGAGGTTCACGCCCGGTTTTTCGATGACCGACGGAATGCCTCCGAGACCACGCCGCGCAATCCGCTCGTCAACCCATCCGACGATCAGCGTAAGCTGGGTTTCAAGGTTTTCGAAGCCGAACTCCATGTTGACGATGTTTTCCGGCGTACCCTGCAGCTGCGTTCCATCAAGCTGGAAACGCGAAGCCGGAACCTGCACCAGGTTGGGCAGCTGGGTGACGTCGACAACAAGCTCGTCGGTGCCACTCACTTCCGATTTTGTGTAAGTGTAGTTGACGCCAAACAGCCATTCCTCGCCGTCGATGAAGGGCACGTCGAACGGCATTTCGAACCGCGTGCGGAACTCTGCCTCGGCGCCATAGAGGGTTGCCTCCGGGGCATTGAGGAACTGAGTCGTCGTATCGCCGCTGGTGTTCGCGCTGATGACTTCCTCAATTGGCCGTTCAATCTTCTTGTAGAAGCCGCCTAGCGAAGCAGACTGCTGATCGCCGAAATACCACTCCAGTCGCGAGTCATAGTTGTCGAACTTGCTGTCCTGCAGGAACGGGTTGCCGCGATAGACACGGTCCGTTTCCGGATCCGCGTAGGCCGAGAAGGCGAGCTCGCGGAACTGGGGCCGTGCGATAGTCTGCGAATAGGCAAAGCGCGCCTGCAGGTCGTCGGCAAAGTTCCAGGTCAGCGTCGCTGATGGCAGCCAGTAAGTGTTGTTGAGGGACGTCGGCGCCGCACGGGTTGCCTCCCCCAGCGTGTTGTAGGTGCTGACGATCTCGGACGCGTCCTCATAACGCGCGCCGATATTGACGTGCACCAGCGGCAGCACATCGATGTCCGCCATGGCATAAGCAGCCCATTGCGTCATGCGCGCCTTGTAGCTGTTGTCCGGCGTTGTGATCTCGGTCAGCACAAAGCCATCCGGACGGATGTTGTCTGGCGAGAACAGGAAGTCGGGCCGCGCTGCAAGGCTGCAGGCGGTCGCTGGATTGTCGATTGGCGTTTCGCAGCCGGCGGCAAGTTGCGCCGGGAACGGGGAGTCGAATGTGAACGCGCGCTGGTTGTACTGGCGAACCGAGTTCGAGTATTCGACGCCGCCGGTGATGATCGCCTTGCGGCCTTCGTCAATATCGAACGTGTAGCTGCCGTCGGCGCCGCCGCTGAAGATCTGATCGGTAAGGTCCGAGAACGTGGTGCCGTTATCCTGCGTCGCGCCGGCGTCGTAGATGAACGGGAACAGTGGGGTGCGGATGTAGCGGACGAAACGCTCGTACGGTGCGTCACGGGTCGACTGTGCGTAAGCCCCGCGCCAGTTCAGCTTGAAGGCGTCCATCGTATGTTCGCCGGTCAGCTGCATCGAGCTGAGTTCGCGTTCATACCAGGCGGTCGCTTCAGAGTGCACGGCGGGTGTGCCTGCCCGGTTAGCGTCGAACGCATTCTCCGCAATCTGGGCTTTCTTTGTCGTGCTCCGCACGAACAGACCCGTCGCCGTGATAAGGTTGTCGTCCCACGACAGGCCGGCGCTGCCGAATGCGTTGAAGGTGATATCCCAGTTGCTGGTATCGACCTGGGAATCGCGGCGAATGATGCCGCCGTTGATATCCTGGCGGTGAGCTGACTGGAGGCGCTGCTGGCTGTCGTAACCGACGACGCCAACGAGCCCCAGATTGAAGTCACCAATCTCGAAAGTGTTGCCACCGGTGATCTCGCCTTCGAAGTCCGGTTGCAGGTGTTCCGACTGGA
>CALRWU020000190.1:0-6438 GCA_943371945.1 Azorhizobium sp. AG788 | reverse complement strand
GTACGGCTTCGCGACGGGGAAGCCGAGCGGATGGAGCGCCGCAATGACGCGATACTCGCGATCCACCGCGTGCGCCGATGGCAACAGCTTGCCTGGCGGCTTCCGGCGCATGACGTACTTCTTGGTCGGCGTGATCAACTGGTAGGTCGGGTTCGATTGCCCGCCCTTGAACTGGCGCACCGTCAGCGGACCCTTGTAGCCCTCGACATTCGCCTCCATCCACGCGGCGAGTTTCCCCTCGTCGAATTTGTGGCTCTCGGCGACGTCTTTCGTGCCTGAAAAAATCTCGCTGGGATTGCTGTCCGTCATGGTCCGCCCTGTCGTACGCATCTGTCCGAATTGGGCCGGTCTTCCGCCGGCCGCACACCGAAAGTTCAATCCTGATTAGGACCGTTCAGGGGGGCAGGTCGAGCACCTTTTTTGTTCCGGGCAGACCTAGCCTCGCTCAAGCGCCCGCCACGCGATATCCCGCCTGCAGAAGCCATCCGGCCAGTCGATCAGGTCCACCGCCTCATACGCCCGCGCCACCGCTTCCTTCAGCGTCGTCGCCGTCGCCGTCACGTTCAGCACCCGGCCGCCATTGGCGACGATATCCTCGCCGCGCCGCGCCGTACCCGCATGGAAAACGACGACGCCTGGCACGTCGCCCGCATCGTCCAGCCCACCGATCACGCCGCCCTTTTTCGGTTCCCCGGGATAGCCTGCGCCCGCCATCACCACGGCCACCGCCGGGTCGGAGAAGCGCTCTAGCCGTTTGCACCCGGCCAATCCTCCGGTCGCGCAAGCCAGGAGCTGCGGCAGCGGATCTTCCTTCAGCCGCGTCATGATCACCTGGCATTCCGGATCGCCGAAGCGGACATTGTATTCCACCACGCGCGGCCCGTGCGCCGCATCAATCATCAGGCCAACGAACAGCACCCCGCTATACGGCCGGCCCTCCATCTTCATGCCCTTGATGGTCGGCATGACGATCTCCGCCATCACGCGATCCTGCATCGCCTGGTCGAGGATTGGCGCCGGTGAATACGCGCCCATGCCGCCCGTGTTTGGGCCCGTGTCGCCATCGCCCACGCGCTTGTGGTCCTGCGCTCCCGCCAGCGCCACGGCGGTGTCGCCATCGCACAACGCGAAGAAGCTGGCTTCCTCGCCGTGCATGAACTCTTCGATCACGAGAGACGCTGACGCCGCTCCGAACTTGCCGCCCAGCATCGCGTCGATCTCGGCCTCAGCCTCCGTCTTGCTCTCGGCGATCACAACGCCCTTGCCAGCCGCGAGACCGTCCGCCTTCAGCACATAGGGAGGTCCATCAAACGTCGCGAGATAGGCCTTGGCCTCCGCCGTCTGTTCGGTCGTGAACCGACGATACCGCGCCGTCGGAATATTGTACTTCGCCATGAAGTCCTTCGAGAACCCTTTCGAGCCCTCGAGCATCGCCGCCCTTGCCGATGGCCCGAACACCGGCACGTCAATCGCGCGCAACCTGTCCGCCAGCCCCAGCACCAGCGGAACTTCCGGTCCCACGATCACCAGATGTGGCCGCTCAAGCTTCGCCAGCTCGACCAGCCCGTCGATATCGTCTGCCGCTACGGCCACGCACTCGGCGAAATCGCCAATCCCCGGATTGCCAGGCGCCGCCAGAATTTGCGTCACACGCGGGCTCTGCCTGAGCTTCCACGCCAGCGCATGTTCGCGACCGCCGCTACCGACAATAAGAATCTTCATGCGATCTGCCCGGGCGGTTCAAGTCTGCTATATACCAGAGCGGGATTAGTACGGCCCCAGCCCGGATTACAACCCGTGGTCGGCCATAGCGGAGTAAACTGGGCTATCCATGCCAGCCGGGTTCGAATTCTCCCGAGACAGCGACCTCACCGGCTTCTGGTCGGGAGAGTACTGGTACGACGCCACAATCAGCCCGACCCCGTTCTCCGCCCACCTCGAAGACATTTCCGGCGCGCTGACCGGGACAACGCTGGAGCCAGCCACGTTCGGCGCTCCGGGCCTGACTGAACTGTCGGCCGACATCAATGGCGGCCGCTCCGGTCCGTCGATGTACTTCACGAAAATCTACCACCCGGCGCGCGGCGTGCACCGCCAGCCCATCCACTATTCGGGCATGTGCGACGACAAGTTCACACAGATCGAAGGCGACTGGCGCATCGCCAACGGCTTTTCCGGCCGCTTTGTGATGTACCGCTCGTCCTTTGGCGCCAAAGCCGCTGCAGCGAAACGCGAAGTCGTGCTTCAGCTCAGGCGCTAGCTGCTACTTTACGCCTGCAAGATGCTTCCCGCCGCCCGGATCACGCGGGCAGCGGGAGATCGCATCAGTTCATGACAGAGATGTTGTTCTGCACCGAAGTCGTTCCCGGCGCAGCCCACGCAGTCATGCCGGCCATCTGCCGGTCTGCCCACGCATGCACGGTGCCGTTCAGTTCGACCTTGCCATCCTTCTCCGTGACCTTGACGTTGTCGTCGTCATACCACGAACGATGAAGCGCGTGCCGGATGCCTTCGCTGATGTCGCCGACATTCGGACGCGTCTTGACTGAGATCTGGTTGGAAACGCCCGTCACGCCCATCAGTCCGCGAATCTCTGCGGCGGCGGCGTCCTTCTGGTAGAACCACTCCACCTGGCCAGTCAGCGTGACCCAGCCATCCTGAATCTTGACCTTCACGGCGTCAGCGGGGATGGAGGAATCCCACGAAAGCCGGTTGATCGCGGCGGCTGCGATGTCGCCGTCGTCGCGCTTCGAGATCGATGGCAGTTTCACTTCGATCTCTTCCGCAATCGCCTTGACGCCTTTGACGCGGCCCGCCGCGACTTCTGCAGCGGCTTTCTCTGCATACGCATCAACATGGCCCATCAACGTGATCACGCCGCCCTTGGCGGTGACGCCGATATGAGCGGCATTCAAGCTCGGTTCCCAGGCCAGTTCGTCGAGAACCGCCTGTTTCAATTGTGTGTCGTTGGACATGGTCGTTCCTGGAGTCATTTGTGGCGCGTGCGGGGTGCAACGCGTGCACGGATCGCCCGATTGTCTGGGAGGTCGGCCCCAATACGCGCCGTTGGCTCCGGTGTTCCAGGAACCCAGAGACTGATCTTGCTTGTTTCGAGTTGGCTCGTTTGGGTGTCAGAATGAACCCGACAGATTCAGACCAACGTGCAGGCCCTGCTTTCGCGTTCTGTCTTCGATGTACGCGATTGGATCCGCCACCGTGCCGGCATGGCTGATCCGTGTGAAATCTTCGGCCGTATCCGCAAGATTGCTCAAGCTCAGCTTCGCATTCATGCCGGCGATGTTCTTGTGCTGCAGGAAGGCGCCGACGCGACCGTCTGACGCCGAGCGATAGCTCACCTGCGTCACGCCGTAGTTTGCCGCATTGCCACCCGTTTCATAACCTACGCCCCACGCCCAGGGCGTGCCTGGCAGGTCCTGACGGAATTTCACTTCGTACGATGAGAGCCGCGATCCGCTCAGCGGACGATCCATACCCGTGACCGGATCGGTGACGCTGCTGTCACGCAACGACGCGCTCCAGTCAATCTTCCCGCCCGGAACGCCGACATTCGCCATCGGCCAGGTTCCCGAGAGGTCGAGCCCATAGGCCGTGGCGTGATCGAGATTGCCGGGGCCCTCGCTCACAATCACATCACCGTTGTCATCCACCGTTCGTGCAAAAAGTACGGACCCGTTCAGGTCCTCGATTTGCTTCCCGAAGACTTTCACGCGCACGGCCCCGAATCCGCTCAGCTCGCCATTCGCTTCCAGCGCCACATCCCAGCTCCGCTCCGGTACGATTTCCGGATTGCCGCTCTGCTGCTGACCGCTTTCGTTGGACAGGTTCACCGACGACACGAAGTCGCCGAAGTCGAGCTGACCGACAGACCGCTCAACTCTCACGCTTGCATTCCAGTCCGTCGCCGGGGTCCAAGACACCGCCAGAAATCCTTTGGGGCGAAAGAACTCCCGCGTCTTCCCGTTCGGACCTGTCTGCGAAATCTGGGAATACTCCGCCGCCATCGACGCCTGCATGAACACGCCGTCCGCAAGCTGGCGTCCATGAACGAGCGCTGCTTCCGAGCGCTTCTCTTCGACGTGCGATGTTCCGCCGCTCAGGGGAATATCGACATATGTCCCGCCCGAAAGCTGTGCGAGCGACGTCGTCGCGTCGAGCGTGTTGACCGCGCCCTCCATTGCCATTTGCCAGTCGCCGGCATCGTCGACCCAGCTGTATTCCCCGCGCAGGATGGACTCGCTCGTCTCGCGGTCGACCTGCACATGAGCCCCCGTAAAGGGGGCGGCTGCGCCGATCAGCATTTCCGCCGTATCAGTCTTCGGCTCGCTTGACGCTGTGCTGCGCAGACCGATCACTTTCAGACGCCCTGCGCCAAGGGCAAATTCCCGGTCCCCACTCAGTTTTAGACTGCTGCCGTCATCGGCAAACGAGAAGGAGCGATTACGGTCCGGCGCCAGCTCTCCCGTCCGGAAGGAGTCTTCCCGCCGCTGATCTTCAGTGGCCGCAAGCACCAGCCCGATATTGGAAATGTCCCCCCACAGCGTTTCGTTGGTGAGCGCGCCCGAAATCTCCTGACGCCTGCCTGTCCATCGTTCGTCTTCATCACGGAATTCCACCGCGCGCCCCGCGCCATCGTACAGCGTCTCCGGGCCAACCGATTGTCCGGCAAAGCCGTAGGATGCAACGCCCAGACTGTATTGCCAGTCGCCCGCCGTGCCCGAACCCACCAGCCGGCCGCGCTCCGGCTGCACCGATGCACCCTCGTCGACCTCCGGGCTCCATTCCCAGCGTCCGCTCATCGCGGCGGGTCGCGTGACCACATTCACTACCTGGCCCGAAAGTCCCGGCAGTCTGAGCTGCGTTGCGTCGAGAATTTCGATCCGCACCACGCGATCCGCCGAAATCCGGCTCAGCGTCTCCCGCGCGCTCATCGATTTCGAGGTCACCCGCCGGTGATCGACCAGCACGTTGGCGCCGCCTGATCCTACCCCGCGTTTGCCGTCAGCTTCCTTGATCAAAAAGCCCGGTGTCTGCGCCACCATGTCGAGCGCGGACTGCGGCGCGAAGGCGACAAAGTAATCCGGCCCGAACGTCCGCAGTGCTGCGACGTCCACCGCTGAGGCGTCATCCGCCACAGCCGGCGCGGCGAGAGGCCCCAGACCCGCGATCAGGCCGATGGCGCCGAGCCGGAACATACGTCTGGTGGTGGTCGGTCGTGCGGTTTCTGATCCCATTCCGCAGCCTTCTCCAAAGACCAAGGCGGTCCCGTGGCAACCTTACGGCCAAGTAATGTGCTTCGATCTCGTTGAGAACCCTTGAGGATCACAATCGGCTAAGTGTGATGAAAAGGCCGCGGATTTTTGCGGTTCGCCATCGCGGTTCGCATTGTGCGACGGGTCGTTATACTGAGCGCCATGGACGACACGCTCGAATCGCCGCCGGAACAGCCTGGCTCAAACTCGCCGGAGATGTCCGTCTCCGAGCTGGCCAATGCGCTCAAGCAGACGGTCGAGGAAAACTACGCCTTTGTCCGCGTACGGGGAGAGCTGGGCAGGGTGATCCTCGCCAAGTCCGGCCACATGTATTTCGACATCAAGGACGAAGGCGCCACCCTCAACACCATCATGTGGAAAGGCAACGCCAGCCGCCTCCCGTTCAAGCCGGAAGAGGGCCTGGAGGTCGTTGCCGAAGGCCGCCTCTCCACCTATCCCGGCCGCTCCAACTACCAGCTGATCGCCGACAAGATGCGCCCTGCCGGCGTCGGCGCCCTGATGCAGCTGCTGGAAGAGCGCAAGAAGAAGCTCGCTGCCGAAGGCCTCTTCGACGCCGAGCGCAAAAGGCCGATCCCCTTCCTCCCCGCCGTCATCGGCGTCGTCACCAGCCCGACCGGCGCCGTCATCCGCGACATCCTCCACCGCGTCCGCGACCGCTTCCCCGTCCACGTCATCATCTGGCCCGCGCTGGTGCAGGGCGAGAAGGCCGCCGCTGAAGTCGAAGCCGGCATACGCGGCTTCAACGCCTGCAAGCCCGGCGGTCCCATCCCGCGTCCTGATGTCATCATCGTCGCGCGCGGCGGCGGCTCCATCGAAGACCTCTGGCCCTTCAACGAAGAGCGCGTCGTCCGCGCCGCCGCCGAGAGCATCATCCCGCTGATCTCCGCCGTCGGCCACGAAACCGACACCACGCTGATCGACTACGCCTCCGACCGCCGCGCGCCGACGCCCACCGGTGCTGCCGAAATGGCGCTGCCCGTCCGCACCGAACTGATCGCGCAAGTCGAGATCATGGGTGGCCGTCTCACGCGCCGCCTTCTCGGCACGCTGGAGAAGCGCAAGCTCGAACTCCGCTCCGCGAGCGGCCGCCTGCCCAGGGCCGACGCACTGCTCTCCCGCCCCCGCCAACGTCTCGACCTCGTGACCC
>CALRWU020000189.1:0-6449 GCA_943371945.1 Azorhizobium sp. AG788 | reverse complement strand
GCGGCTGGCTCATGATGAAGCTTCGCAAGCTGGCTGCTCGCGTGCTTAGGATCGCTCCAGCATTTGCAACGGAAACGGATCGGAGGCGAGCATTCGAGATTGTGGTAAGTCTGCTCGAATCTGCCCTCTACATCTGCGCGGTCGACCTTCGAGTGAGAACAACCTACTCGCTAGCGCAAATAGCGCTGCTGATGAAAAAGAACCGCGCTGCCTTTCCATCTGATGTTTGGGAGTTGGTCGACGCCGTCATAGCGCGAGAAATCTATTCGATTTTCGATACCGTCGCCGCCACTAGCGAAGACGATTTGGTCCGACGTGAGTCCGTGGAATTGTATAATCTCCTGATCATCGGGGCCGAGTTTGTCGGAACCGATTTTCTACGTGCGCGCTCGACGAGGCGAACCCTCGATTTACTCCACAAGCGCCCCGAAATAAATTACTTCGGATACATCACCTTGAAGTTCTGTTTCTTGAAGGATCAACAGCACTTCCAAGTAGACCTCGACGACCTCAACCAGCGCGCTGAGGTGCTAGTCCGTCAAAAAGGAAAAGATGTGTTTCGGGAGTCGGAGGCCTTCCTCATTTTAACTGATCTTGTTTCGGATACGCGCTTGCCGACGGCAATCCGTCGTGAGTTGCTTCACGACGTCGTCGGCGGGGCGTTTTCAAGTCAGGTCGCGAATGATCTCAGCGATTACGTCGGTCACGCGGATTGGGACGGTTTGAGCGTCGAGCATTTGCTGAGACGCAAAGAGTTGCGCCCTGTTTATTCTTGGAGCTAAGATGTTGTGGGTCGTGGTTGCCGAATGAGGCTTCTCGCAAGAGTGGCTTACAACGAGTTGCGAAGTGACTTCTTACCTAGGTTAGACGACCCACCTCGCTTCACGGGGCCAAATTTGGCGCAAGCTGGAGGAGGCCACACACGTCTCGGCACCACGGCTCAACTAGCGTCTGGCTGTTCTATATCTGATTGTGTGAACGGGTTGAACAGACCGCGGCGGCTCCATCAGATCGAGCGCGAAAGACGGCGCGCGGGCCGCGCACGTGCGGTTGCCCCGCTCCAGGCATTGCAAACGAAGGCTCATCAGCGAGATGGAGCCCCAATTTCCCTCAGACGCTCCACCAACGCGGTTTCAAGCTGTTCTGGCACAAACTGATTGCGACCGAAAATCTCTGTCCGAACTGCCTTCAACTGCGCAAGGAGTGTCGCAACGCGCTCGGGCTCTGGAAGTCGGGGAACAACGCGGGTCAACGCCTTCGCCGCGTGGATTCTCGTGTATTGGAACTGATCTCTCCGGGAGCTGAAGATAACCAGCTCCAGCAGATCAGCCAGGTCGGTTGGCGGTGCGGTGTTCTCAATAGCTCCAACTTCCACAGCAAAGTCCAGTAATTCAGTCTTGAAGTTCTTCAGCCCCTCAACACCACGAAGTTCATCGAACACACCTTCAAGATCCATGGCCTGCAGCCGATGAGTGCCCGCCACGTGCTCCAATCTTACGGTCCGGAAGGTGTCGCGAAGTTCGTCGATCGACGCTCGGCGTCGTGCGAGCGTTTCAAGCACCTGCAGAGAATAGCCAACCGCCGCCCCCCGCTGCGTGAAAATCAAGTCGATGAACTCTTTCCGCAAAGCGTCGTCCGTGTTCGAGTACAACTCACGAAGGCGATCTGGATCGTAATGGCGGAAATCAAACCCGCGAGTGAACCACTCGGCCCTTGGGCGCTTTAGCGCCTTTCGCAACTCCACCCGCTCCACCATTTCGTCAACACGATTGATCTGATGAGCGGCGTAGAGGGCCTTCTGTTGGCGATTGCGCAAAGTGATGTTGATAGCCTGGAGCAGGGCCGCCACCAAAACGAGATCAACCAGCGCACGTGACAAGAAGGTCGCGTGTTGACCCCAGGGACGTGTAGGTACCAGCGTTTCAAAGTTGCCAGGAGCGACGTAGATATCCGCCCAATCGACAAGCGGCAGAGCCTTCGCCAGTTCGAAACAGAAGTAGACGAACCACTGCGTTGGGTCGCTGTGATCTGCTTGTTCGAAAAAGATCAGATTGAAGAGCCGCCCACCGTCAGCCTGCTTCATTGCTATTGGTATGAGCGCCAAGACAAACATGAAGCCAAAAATGGCTTCATCGCGATAGTCCTCTTTGAACCCGATACGACGCGGCGCATTCGGACTGAACTGCGTGATGAGCGCGAGATTTCTGTCTTCTTCGACCCACGACCAAAGCCGCGAAACCGACAGGGCGAGCGTAAGTCCCACAAAGGCAGGAATTAGCCCGTAGGGGTCTGGTAGACTCCAAGACATCAGACACAGGCAAAGCTGCGTCCCACCAAGCACGATGTATCTGGCAATCGGGTTGTTATGGCCTGCGCCGGCAACCTGCGAGCCAATCCGAACAAGCAGAAAGTCGACGAAGTTGTAGAATGCCGCAAGCCACGCGAAGTAGTGCGAGGCTCCGTTGATCCAACGACTTAACGCCCGCAACGGTGGAAATTCTGCAAGCCAGTCCAGCATTAACACCACAGCAAAAATGCCGAAAATGACTGCAGCGATAACTAGCCCGACGTTCGATCCAATACGCGTGTCCGCGCTCCAACCACCCGCAAGAGCCGCGAGACCGATGATCAGGCTCACCACCAAGGTTGCTACGACGGCGCTTAGCGCCTCCGCATTTCCTTGTTCTCTGCGGTGTGCAGCGACCTCTCGAATGACTTCCCGAACCTCGCTATCGCCCTTCGCATTGGCCCGCATCACAGCATCGCGGCGCGCTCGGTACTCTGCACTGGCGTAACGAGCAAACAACCAAGCGTTCCAGATTCGCGCGATTAGTACGGTCGCAAGGATCGAGAAACAAAGACCGAGCAACGCAGGCGACAAAGGCTGGCCCGATGGGCCTGGGCGAGCTGCCAGTTGCAAGCCCGCGGCAATCGAAGGTCCGAAGGCTGCGATGCATACTAGAGACACAAGCAGCATTAGCGTGACAATCGGGAGGGCCAATCCCGGGCCGGTCGCCATGTTGTCCGGCTTGTCCAGCAGCAGCAGTAGAAGAGGTAGGCCCAAGAGACAGGAGGCCGAACCCAACCACAGCCAATCGTCCCACGAAGTCAAAAACGGGGTCGTGATCAGATTGACCCCCACTACGGGAGAAAAATTGAGCATCACGGCGAGAACTAGCAGACCGAGATTCACGGCAGCTACTGTCTTGAGCAGGGCGTTTCGGGTTCTGAAGAACCGCGCCGAACTACCCTCTGCCGGTGCGGTCCCCCGAGGGCCGTCGACCCCTATTGCGCCGTCTGCCATTGTTCCAGCCCCCAAGCCGCCCGCTTACCTAATACCCCGCTTTCTGTGACGGGGCGAGTCGCTTGCTAGCTAAGGAGATCGACCGGACCGGAGCGACGTTGAGCTTGAAAGCAGCGCCACTCTCCGCGCCAACTCCGGATTCAACCGACAAACCCCATCGCTCTGCAGCACAAAATCCGCACCAGTAAACGTCTCCTCGTGCACGAGCTTCAGCACGGTGCGATCGACCACGGGCCGCATCGGCTCCATCAAATCCAGCGCAAACGACGGCGTACGGTCTTTGTCCTTGTGCCGCTGATCGTGAAGAATTCCGAGCATTGGGTCATGGCCGTCGGTAATCGCTTTGATCCGCATTTCGGTTAGCAAGATCGCGTAAGCGTAATTCAGCATCGCGTTTATCGGATGCGATGCATTCCAGTTTTTGGCTTTCTTGCCGGTCGTGAGGGATGTGCGGGAGGAATAAGCGCGCCATTCGTCCGGGATTGGATGTCGGCTCTTCGCCTTCCAGCGCATTTCAATTCCCTGCCATGCGCGCCAGTAAGCTTTAGCGGCTGGTCCCTCAATGCCGAGCATGGCCGCAAGGTTTGGAGCTGATTTGATATCGACCAGGCAGGATTTAGCGGCGGCGACCGCCTTGTCCCGCGACAATGACGCGGGAATGAAATCAGACAGCGTTTCGATGCTCGCCTTCAGCTTCTGCTCAATCGTCGAGATCGCGAATTTCAACTGCCGTTTCGGATCGTCCCGAGTCGCCCGCTGCCATGCGACGCGCTTTGGATCAGCGGCAAATCCATTCGGGCTGAGTATAGCGGCATTTGATCCGTCATAGCTGATGCGGATCAGCGATATGGCTTGCGCGGCCATCCAGTCGATCGCATCGATGGAGATGTTTCCTGAGCCATCAATCAGCACGATACGCGGCGGGATATCGAGGCCCCCTTTGAAATAGCGCAGCTCCCTCTTCTCGGCAGGGTAGTGGGTATTGCCATCGCGGATCAGCAGGCAGGATTTATCGACGCGAATGGACAGCCCGTGTCCGGCCAGGATCAGGGGCGCAGTTTGGCGCTCGCGGCGGAGGCGTTTGGGTTGGGAAAGGTGGGCCCTATCTCGCCAGTAATTGCAGCGATCGAACCATTCGTTCGAGGTCGGAGAACGTCCGCGCAAGCTCTGGACTAGGGAGGTCTCTATCTGCTTTGGCGGCACTGAAGTTGACCTGTGTGACGAGCCTCAGAACGATGGAGAATGTTATCGGCATCCACGCGGGATGTCGCATGGCTTCTCCTACCGCGAGCCAAGCGCTGTCTGAAATCTTGCCGTGGAGTCCTAATGGCAATCGCAGGGCACCGCGTTCAATCGCCAGCAGAAAAAATCCATAGAATCTCCGTGCGGCTTCCAGCTGTTCCGATGACGCCCTCTGCATCAGCTCGGTCGTGCTGGTGTCTACCTCATCAGGATGGCCAAGGAGCCCCGCAAACACGCTTTCGATGGAGAAGGATAAAAGCAGCTGACTTACTATGGGGGCAACGCCGCGAAGCGCCTCGGAGATTAGACTGCTTTCGTCCGAATCCCCCCGGCTTTCGAGGAACGCGATTTTGCTGAGGCCTGAATAGAGCTGCTCCGACAGCTCCAAGCCAGCTGCAACAAATCTGGCATCTAGCGGTCCAAGTTTGCGTGACAAAGCAGCTGCACGTTTGCCTTCGCCAAACTCATTGGATTGGAGTGCCTGTGGAACGCCCAGCCTAAGCATCCGCCGGACAACGCGCTCAGATTCCCGGCTAACTGCTTCGCGAAATGCGTCGAGCGGTATGTCATGGCCGGCCAGCCAGAGCCCTATTCGGAGCTCGTTTGAACGCTGAGCCCCCTTCGCCTCAAGTTCAAGTATCAGACGCGCAGCCGATACTGACGAAAGCGGAATCTCCCAATCAGGGGGAGTATTTCGTCCTTTGCCGATCGCCTTCGACCCGGCGATCAGGCCTTTCGTGATCCAGCTTTCAACCTTCGATTGAGAGGGCGGCGGGATATTCAACTCCTCCGCGATGCGCCCGAGAAATCCGACTAGTTCCGCGATGTTCACAGCTGAGCCACTTTTGGATTCCTACGCAAACTGCGCGCAAGAATCAGGCCGAGCCGGAATCGATGTCTCCGACATTTTGCCTGGAGGATCTCATGGCCCGGAAGCGCAAGCTCTCACCCGCTTACCGCAGACGCATTGAGCGTGGTCTGGCCAGGGGTCTGACCCGCGCCGAAGCGCGCGGTCACGGTAAGTCAGCCGTCAACCGCGGCAAGCATGACCCTCGTCCCCGAGCAGATGAACGGATCGAGCGCGCACTGTCTCTGATGTACAGAGAAACCTCACTCACAGCAGCAGCCAAGGCTGCCCACATCTCGCCAGAGCGGCTTCGCGCATACATCCAGACCAACAATCTGGGCCAACGCGAAGGGCACAAGTGGATCATGGGCGACCGCGTCAAGCGCCGCGTCCCGCACATATCAGGATCAACTCAAAAGCAGATTGTCGTGCCTGGGTTCAAGGAAGCGAGCCTGGAAGGGCGGCACCACAACGCGGTCAAACGCTTGATCGAAACCGGCGATATCGACGCCCTCAAACCGTTCGAAGGGAAAGGCGTTCGCGATATCAAGGGGAAATTCCATCCCTTCGAGACCGATCCAAACGAGCTCTTCCGCTTCGCAGCGAAGGACGAGCCGGAGTTTCACGAGATCTACAGAATCATTTCCAACTGAGGAACCGATCATCATGGACGACATCATATCTGATGCAGAAATCCGCAAGCAGAAGGCGGAGCATCGCCTGGGAGGGGCCGGAGAAGGGTGTGCCCTGTGCCTGGAGGATGATCCATTGTGTATGGAGCTCCACCACGTTGCTGGCCGCAAGTTTCACGACCAGACAGTGCGTCACTGCTCCAACTGCCATCGGAAACTGTCTGCAGCTCAGCGTGATCATCCCCCGGGGCTTTCTGACCATCCAAACCTGCTTGAGCGCATCGGTCACTTTCTGCTTGGTTTGGCTGACATGCTGGCCCTGCTCGGACCAACGCTGCGAGGCTTCGGCCTAGCTCTCATCGATTTCGCGCGTAGCGAGATGCAGGAGGCCGCTCCGTGATCAAGCGCACTGAGGTTGATGCTT
>CALRWU020000188.1:0-6453 GCA_943371945.1 Azorhizobium sp. AG788 | reverse complement strand
GCGCCCGACCAGCGCCATCCGCTCCCCCCGCGCCAGCGAAAGGTCCACCCCCGGCAACAGGGGTGTCGCGCCAAGCGTGAGCATCACGCCGCGAAGAACCACAATCGGAGGACCGGCCATGCGCGCATGGACCCGAAGCGGGGGCGGAGGTCAAGCGCTTCCATCTGCAAAGGGAAGTCCTCCCTCGGCAAAGCCGGGGGAGGTGGCCGCGCAGCGGACGGAGGGGGCTGCCCGCAAAGCGGGCGGATGGGCGTGAGTTACTGCGGGCAGCTCTCGGCAATCTGCGCTTCAATCGCGGCTACAAGTGCGTTGTAGGCCGCAACTGAACCACCGAATGCCTTCGGGCCATTCTCGAGAGTTTCGTCCAGCGTCTCCTTGAGCGTCTGGCAGTCATTCACCTTGGGCAGCACGCGGCGCATCGCTTCGGCCGCCAGTCTCGTCGTGTATTGGAACAAGTCGCGTGACCCTTCTTTGCCCACGCCAATCTCCCTGAGCACAAGAAGGCGAGCCACCGGGGAGGCTTCGACCCGTGTCTCTGCGACGTCGAGCAATTGCTCCTTGAATGCCTTCATGCCGGACGTGTTGCGAAGCTCGAACATCAACACGCGAATGTCGTCCAGGTCGATGCGGTGTACCTGCTTTTCGTGTTCCGAGAGCGCTTGCTCAAACGTTCTGATCAGCAAGAGTTCGTTGCGGTGGGTCGCCGCGATGTTCTGCGCAACCACGATTGCCGGATCGAGCGTCTGCCCGCGCTGGTCAAAAATCTGCTTGATGAAAGCCTTGCGATCCTCGTCATTGCGCGAGGTTGCATACAGCTGACGCAACCTTGTCAGGTCGTAACGACGGAAGTCCACGAGCTCTGTATCGGTTAGGCGAGACAGATCAAATCGTTGGTTCGCCGTCTCGCTGCTCCGCGTTTCGCGAATGGCGCGAGACAATGACGCCTTCTCCACCAACTCATCCAGCCGATTGATCTGGCCAACCGCATAGAGCGACTTCTGCTGCGCGTTGCGGTTTGCGATTGCGATTGCCTGAAGGAAAGAGGCGATCAGGATCAAGTCCACGAGCGCGCGCGCCATGAAGACTGCATGAGCGCCATTGGGCCAGAAGGGAGTGATATAGTTCGTGTCACCCGGTCCAAGTTTGTAGATGTCCGCCCAATCGACAATCGGAAGGGCCTTGGCCAGTTCGAAACCGAAATAGCCAAGCCACATCCCGAAGTCCTGCGGGTTTTGAACGCGACCGTGATCCGCTCCTTGCTGGAATATCTGCGTGACGCCAGAGTCGACCTGCATCCATGCGATCGGCAAAAGAACGAGCACAAAAATGAACCCTAGAAGGGTTTCATCCCGATAGTCTTCGCGAAAGCCAACGCGCTGTGGCGCAAGCGGGCTGAACCCGGTGATCGAGGCCATGTCACGGTCCTCTTCAACCCATGCCCACAGGCGCGAAAGCGAAAGGGCAACGATCAATCCGATGATGACCGGGGTTAGTCCGAACGGCGGCGGCAGATACCAGGCCAGCAGGGCGAGGCAACCCAACGTAATGGCCAGTATCCCATATCTCGAACGCGTCTTGAGATGGTCGGCGCCCGCTACATGGGAGCCGATCCTCACAAGCGCCGTGTCGATCATGTCGTAGAAGGCGACAAGGAAGTTCATGCGCGGCGCGATGCGATTGAACGCGTTCGCCGTGGCGCGCAGCGGCGGAAACCGCGCTATCCAGTCCAGGAATACGATGGAGGCAAACAGCGCCACCACCACCATGAAGATGACTTGGCCAATCCCCGTTCCTAGCGTCGTGCCTTCGCGCAGCGTGCCGAGATAGATCGCGCCGCCAGCGATGCCAAAGAAAAGTACAGTGGCGAGGACTGCGCCGAGCGACTCTGCGTTACGGTAGCTTTCCAGTCGCTCTTCGATGGCGTTGGCCGAGTCAGGTGTCGCAAGCGCTTGCCGTCTGGCCGCATTCTCGGCTGATCGACGGTTGTTTGCGCGATGGAATGCAAAGAGTGCCGCATTCCAGACACGCGGGACGAACGCCAGCGCGAGAAATGCAAAGAAGGCGACGCGCTGTGGAAGATGAGTCAGTGCCCCGTTTCCAGTGACCTTGTCCGCTACGGCGATGATGGTGAGACAAACCAGAATAGCGGACGAGATCAGCGGCAGGCGTATCCTTGGCCCTGAAGCAACCGTGTCTTCAGGGTCGAGCGCGAACAGCGTCAGCGGGAGCCAGAGCAAGGTTGAAGCTGCAAGAAGGTGCCAGCGGGCCGCTTCGTCCAATGTCTGACCGAGCGCGGCTACCACGATGATGACGGGCATAGTCAGCATCAGGCCGGCGACGACCGCCCACAGCGTCAGCCATCCGCTGCGCGTTCCAAAAAGCCACGTGGAAAGCTTTGGGCGCTCAACAACGCCGCTATCGCTCGGACCGATTGGTCCAGCCCCATCCGCCATACCCATTCCCCCGGAGGCTTAAGCCTCTCGCTCAACGGGAAGACCATAGGCAGCTAAGTTACGGGTTAGCAATAAGGGATAAACCCCTAACCCCCGCCTCTCGCTTCCACCGCAGCGAACGCGCTCGACAGGCGGCGGTAGAAGTTCAGCCGGTCCATGTCTTCGGTGGAGAGGTATTCCTCGGCGCGTTTGGCGCCGGGCAGGGGTTCTGGCGTGATGCCCTGGTGGGCGGGGCCCATCATGGCGGCCCAGATGCGGGATGACATCTCGCCGCCGGTCACCTTCGCCATCGGCTTGTCATCGTCATTGCCGACCCAGACGCCGCCGACGAAGCGGGTCGTGTAGCCAATGAACCACGCGTCGCGCCAGTCCTGGCTGGTGCCGGTCTTGCCCGCGATGTCCCAGCCGCCGAAACGTGCGCCGCCGCCCGTGCCGGCGACGACAACGCGCGAGAGCATCGAGTTCATGTCGGCGGCCAGGTTCTCGGCGTAGACGCGCGGCGCGGCGGCCGCCGGGTTGGTGTAGAGCAGGTCGCCCTTCGAGTTGCGGATCTCCTCGATGATGTAGGGCGACATCAGCAGGCCGCCCTTGGCGAGCACGCCGAACGCCTTGGTCATCTCGTAGAGCGTCACCTCGTCCGAGCCGAGCGTGATCGAGGGATAGTTGTGCAGCGGCGAGGTGACGCCGAAGCGGTGGGCCAGCGCCGTGACCTTGGGAATGCCGATCTCGTAGCCGACTTGCGCCGCGACCGTGTTCAGCGATTCCGCCATTGCTTCCGACAGCGTGACCGCGCCGCGATACTCGCCGCCATAATTGCGCGGTCGCCAGTTCTGGATCGTCACTGGCATGTCGAAGCGCACGGTGCCGGGCGTCATGCCGTCTTCCAGCGCGGCCGCGTAGACGAACATCTTGAACGACGAGCCGGGTTGCCGGCGCGCCTGCGTCGCGCGGTTGAATTTCGAAGTGAGGTAGTCGCGGCCGCCCACCATGGCGCGGATGGCGCCGGTCGCATTGTCCATGATCAGGGCGGCGCCTTCTGAGGCGCGACGCTCCTTGCCCATGCTGGCAAGTCCGGTCTCGACAGCCTTCTGCGCGGCTTCCTGCACGCGCAGGTCGAGCGTCAGCTTGATCACCATGTCCGGCGGCGGATTGGCGCCGAGAATGTCCTGCGCCCGTTCCACCGCATAATCGAGCGCGTGGCCCGTGAAGCTGTCGGGGCGGCCCTTGGCGAAGGCGATCTTCTGCAGGCGGGCTTCATCGCCCTGCGCCTTCGTGATGTAGCCCTCCTGCACCATCTCGTGCAGCACATATTCCTGGCGCTGCTTGGCGCGCTCGCTCGCCGCGGCCTGCGTGAAGCGCGACGGCGCCTTGGGGAAGGAAGCCAGCATCGCGGATTCCGCGATGGTCAGCTGCGAGGGATCCTTGTCGAAGAAGGTGTGCGCGGCGGCGTCGAGCCCGAAGGCGCCGGCGCCGAGATAGACGCGGTTGAGATACAGGTCGAGAATGTCGTCCTTGTTCAGCAGGCGCTCGAGGTCGCCGGCGAGGCGTGCTTCCTGCGCCTTGCGCTTGAGCGTCTGGTCGGGCGTCAGGAACAGGTTCTTGACCAGCTGCTGCGTGATCGTGGAAGCGCCCTGGACTGTGCGGCCCTTGGTGGCGTTGGCCATGGTGGCGCGGATGATCGCCCACATGTCGACACCGGTGTGCTCGCGGAACCGCTTGTCCTCGGCGGCGATGAAAGCGTCGACCACGTGCTTTGGCAGCGTCTTGGCCGACACCGCGCGGCCATAGCGGAAGCCGCGGATCGAGATCGTCTTGCCCTGGGTGTCGATGAACTCGACCGCGGGCTCGCGGTTCATGTTCCACAGGGAGTCCTTGTCGGGCAGGACCGGCATCTGCGCGAACAGCGTGTTCCACAGCAGGCCGAACGTGACGAGGCCCGTGGCGGCGAGCGTACCCACCACTTTCAGCACGGGCGGCGCCCACCGCATCAACGCGTCACTCGCCATGCTCGCCCATCAGCCCTTTGGCCCCACCTCCGCCCCCTCCCCCAGATACCACCCCCCCGCAGCAAGTCACGACCCATTCGACGCCGTGCAGGGAAACGCAGATTAAACAGGCGTTAGAGGCCCTTGGCCGCTCTCCCGACTAGTTGTTGTCGGGCTGCGGATTGAACCGGTTGGCTTGGCGGGGGGCGGGGGGAGGAGGGGGCGGAGGAGGTGGGGGTGGGGAGAATACGGGCGGCGGGGGCGGCGGTGGAGGGGATGGGGCTGCGGCGGGGGCGGACGGGGCGGGGGCGCCGTTGGGTTGCGGGTTGAAGCGGGTGGTGGGGAAGTCGGTGCGCGGCGGCGGCGGAGGCGGGCTCGGCGGTTTCTGGCCGTCGAACAGGGGCGGGTAGGTGTTGGGCGCGTCGTTATCGTCACGGTCGCGGTCACGGTCACGATGCCGGGCACGGTCGTAATCCCGGTTGCGCCCGTCGCCATAGCTCCAGCCGCGATCCCAGCCGAAGTCCCAGCCATAGTTCCAGTCGTACGCATAGCTGGAGCGGATCCAGTCGATGCGGTGATAGGCCGTGTCGTACCAGGCGCCCCACGGATAGGCGCGCCGGTAATTCTCGTAGGCCCAGATCTGGTCGACCCGCGCCGCATAGCGCCACGCCTCGTAGTCGCGCGCGCGCAGGTCGTCGATTGCCCGCGTCGCTTCCACGCGCCAGCGGCCCCAGGGCTGCGACTGCAGGTAGAAATCGTACGCGCCGACCGAATTGTCGGCGAGCGCCCGGCGCCAGCCCTCGTCATCGCGGCGATAGATGGCGTCGATCTCGATCCGCGCATCGGCGGCGTATTTCGACCGGGGATAGGCGCGCAGGAATTCATCGAGCTCGACCGGCGAGCCCGACCGCCTGGCGCGCACGAAAGCGCCCTGATCCGTCTTCCACAGCGCATCGAGCCGTGCGCGCGCGTCGACAAAGTGTGCGCCGCGTGGCCAGTCGCGGATGAAGACCTCAAGGCGCTCGATATCGTCGTTCGCCTTTGCCTGCTCCCACTCGGATTTTTCCTGCGCGGCGAGGCGCGGCGCGGCCAGCACGGCGCGGCGGCCATCCGCCTCCGCCGCATGCGCGCCCCACGGATACTTCGCGAGGTAGCTCTCATAGCCTTCCTCGGTGTCGATCTTCTTTGCCGTGGCGTAGCCAGCGGATTCCATCGCCGTCAGTTCATCGATGCGCCGCTGCGCCGCCACCACGTTCGGGCTTTCGGGATGCATCCGCATGAATTCGGAATAGGCCGGAGGCGTATCCAGCCGCGCCGCCTGGCTCCAGTCCATCTGCAGGATTTCCGCCGGGCTCGGCCCCATTTCGCAGGCGCCCAGCAGGGCAAAGGCCGACACAGCGGCCGCCAGCCGGATCAGCGTGCTGTTCTTCAGAACGGAGCGTGCAGCGCCCATGGAAAAGTCCTCCCGAGTCTCATCCTTATAGCAGGGATTATGAACGGGAGTGGAATGGGGAATTCGGCGCGGGGCTCGCGGCGGGATTTCTTGCCGGGTAGGCAGTCAGTCTTCTCCGGCGCCGCAGAGATGCCCGGAACGCCCACGTCTGCGTTGCGCGAAAAGCAGTCATTCGATCATGCCATGCTCAATGGCCGGAAATCGCCCATAAGCAGCCGCACGAGGGTAAGCGGGGTTGAAAACCCACCGTTGATGTCGCCTATCGCTTGAAATAGTCTGCGCCAAACCACCTTGAATTGCGGGGACGGACGATCGCAAATAGCAAACTTTTTGATCGCATTTCGTTGAGCAGCATAGCTTCAGGTGACCGTTCCGATGCAATACGAGAGACGTTGGAATTTCTCCGCAACACCGGGGATCTTGTGCCGTTGGAAATGCTTCTTCGCACAGAAGATCCCGACGTCCTTTCAACAGCGCTGTTGATTTTATCTGAGCTCGGCGGGAGGGGGCGATCGCTGCTTACCCTAGCAGAAAGGGGGGCAAGCAGTCTCTACTGGGGGGA
>CALRWU020000187.1:0-6486 GCA_943371945.1 Azorhizobium sp. AG788 | reverse complement strand
CCGTCAGCTTCGTTATCTGCGCCTGCACCGCCTGCGCGATCGACGAGCCGAGGTACCAGGTCGCCATCATCGTCGCCGCGATCGGCGCCGGCGTCAGCTTGGTCATCGCCGACAGGCCAACCGGCGACAGGAACAACTCGCCGGTCGTGTGAAGAAGATAGAGAAGGATCAGGAAGATGAGCGGAACCTTGAACTCCGCATCAGCGTACTGCACGCCCCAGACCAGCACGAGGAAGCCCGCCCCGACCTGGATCAAGCCAAGCGCAAACTTGAACGCATCACCAGGATCCTTCTTGTGCCGCCCCAGCCACGTCCACATCGCCGCAAAGATCGGCGCAAAGATCAGGATGAACGCGCCGTTGAAGCTCTGCGTCTGACCAGAGTTGACGCACTGCCCGGCTATGCAGAGCTGCGATGAACGCTCGGAGAACTGGGCGAGTGCTGAGCCCGCAAGCTCGAACAGCGTGAAGAACACAACCGATGCCAGCACCAGGATGATCGCGAGGATCAGCTTGCCCGTCTCCGCCAGCGTCGCCTTGGTCACCATGTAGTAGACGAAGAACGCCAGCATCGCAGCAGACGCGGCGGTCAGCGCGGTGTTGACGATTGGCTCGCGCTGCACCAGCAGCCAGACAAGCCCGACAGCCAGCAGGCCAGCGATATAGATAAGCCATTCGCGGTTGATCGGCCCGACGAGCGGGCGCTTCAACAACTCCGGATTCGGCGGCAATCCAAGATCGGCGGGAAGTTGCCCCGGGCCGGGCGTGAAAAACAGAAGGCGGCGGCGCACGAACACCAGCCAGCCGAGCAGCATGCCAACGCCCGCTGCGCCGAAGCCCCACGCCCAGCCCAATTCGGCGCCCAGCCATGCGCAACCCACCTGCGCCCAGAAGGCCCCTAGGTTGATCCCGTAATAATAAAGCGAGAACCCGCCATCGCGGCGCGGATCGTCCTTGGTGTAAAGCTGGCCCACCTGCGTGGCGAGGTTCGCCTTCAGGAAGCCCACGCCCATGATAATCAGCGATAGCGCAAGGAAGAATGCACTCATGTAGAAGGGCTGCTGGCCCTCCACCAGCATCTGGTAGCCTTCGACCGCCGGCGTCTCCGGATCATCCTTCGGCAGGATGCTCGGCAGCTTGTCCGTTCCCGCATAGTCCTTGATCTGCATCCCGCCGCCTTCCGCGGGGCCAAACTCATAGCGTTGGCCGTCGACCACGACCCACGCCTGCCGCTTGTCCTGCCGGCCCTCGGCCGCGATGTCATAACGCTGGCCTTCATAAACCAGCACGTTCCGCGCCGGCTCCTGCTCGATCGCCATGGTGAGGTGGCCCGCCACCAGCAGCAGGGCGCCGAAGGCCACAGCCTTGGTCGTGCCGAGATATCGGTCCGCCAGCATGCCCCCGATCAGTGGTAGGAGGTAAACGAGGGAGGTATAGGCCCCGTACTGGCCGCCGGCCGCCTCATCCGAAAACAGGAAATGCTGCGTCATGTAGACGAACAGGATGGTCCGCATCCCGTAATAGGAGAACCGCTCCCACATCTCGGTGAAAAAGATGATGTGCAGGCCCTTGGGCTGCTTGCGTAACTGGAGGATGACCGGAAACCCCGTGATCAGGGTGATCACGATGCCGACCAAGACAACGATATCCATGCAGTCCTCGCCCAAATGCCCTTAGCGGGCCAGATCCCTTAACGGGTATGGTCGATGATCAACACGTGCAACGAACATGCTCAAGCCCCGTAATCGCTAGAAGCGAGCAAGTTTGTGCCTATTGCGATGAACAGAGGCGCCGAAGCGGGCTAAACTCGCGTTTCGGCAAAGGCGCGTGTGATGTCGCGCTTCCACGGACCATGATACTTGGCGAGCAGGCGCAGCGCAGGCGTAAAGCCGGTTTCGGCAGTCTCCTGCAGGTCGGTCAGGAACACCGTCTCGTCCTTGCCTGACGCATTCAACCGCGCCCTGCGTTTTAGCCCCTCAGCCGCCAGCTTCACCGCAGCGCGGGCAAGCTCCTGCGCGGTCGTGTTGCGGATCGGCGCGCTGAGGCCGAGCATCGGCACAGCAGATCGCAGCGCCTGACGCTCGAATGCGTTGAAGCTCTTCATCAACTCCCACGCGCCATCGAGGGCGACGTCGTCGTAGAGAATGCCAACCCAGAATGCCGACAGCGCACACAGCGCCTCATGAGCGCCCGCATCGGCGCCCCGCATCTCGAGGAATGTCTTGAGCCGCACCTCGGGGAAGATCGTCGACAAGTGATCATCGAAATCATCCATCGCAGGCAATTCACCCGGAAGGATTGGAAGGTCACCCGCCATGAAATCGCGGAACGACAATCCGGAAGCGTCGATATACCTGCCCTCGCGCCGCACGAAATACATCGGTACGTTGAGCGCGTAGTCAACATACTGTTCGAAACCGAACCCCTCGTCGAAGGCGAACGGCAGCATGCCGGAGCGATCAGGATCGGTGTCGGTCCACACGTGGGAGCGGTAAGACTGAAAGCCGTTGGTGCGTCCCTCAGCAAACGGCGAGTTGGCGAACAGGGCCGTCGCGATGGGCTGTAGCGCGAGACTGACGCGCAACTTTTTCACCATGTCGGCCTCGGAGCCGAAATCAAGATTGGTCTGCACCGTGCACGACCGGAACATCATCTCCCGCCCGAGGCGGCCGACCTTGCCCATGTAGGACTTCATGATGCCATAGCGGCCCTTCGGCATCATCGGCGTCTCGTCGAGCGACCACAGCGGCGAGAAGCCGAGCCCGAGGAAGTCGATGTTCATTGGCTTCGAAATGGCGCGTGTCTCGCGCAAGTGATCGCCGATCTCGACGCAGGTCTCATGGATGTTGTCGAGCGGCGCACCCGACAGTTCAAACTGTCCACCCGGCTCAAGGCTGACGCTCGCCAGTCCCTTCTTCAGCCCGATGATGTGGCCTCCCTCGATGATCGGCGCCCAGTCATATTCACGCGCGAGCCCTTCAAGCAGGCCCTTGATCGACGCCGCGCCGTCATACGGCACAGGTCGCAGCGTGCCTTCGATGAAGCCGAATTTCTCGTGCTCGGTGCCGATGCGCCAGTCCGACTTCGGCTTGGCGCCGCCAGCCAGACGCTCGACGAGCTCCCGCTTGCCAGCGATACGCGGCGCGGCCTCGTCAACGTCCCGAGTAGGTGTGGTCATGCGCTGCGTCCGGAACTGGCCCTCGCCAGCGAGATAGGTACGCGGGAATAGGTACGCCAGCGTGACCCGTCAAATGTTCGAATTGAGGAGGAAATCTATCCGCTCAATCAGCGCACCTATCCACGCCAATCGCCCCGGATCGACTGCCAAAGCGCGAGAACGGCCAGGGCCGCCGTCTCCGCCCGCAGGATTCGAGGCCCTAGGCTCACCGGACGCACAAATGCCTGCTTCCGAAGATGGGAGCGTTCTGCAGTAGAGAACCCGCCCTCGGGTCCGATCAGGATTGCGGCTGGTCCGTCGGGCAGCGAACGAAGTACCTCTTCAGCCGGCCTCGCCCTACCCACCTCGCCGCCCCAAGGGCGCTCTGCGTCGTCGCCAGCCTCGTCCGCAAACAGCAGAACCCGCCCGGCATCCCAGCCACTCAGCAAAGGCATGAGTTTCGCAGCGTCACGTATGGGCGGGACGTCCAGCCGCTCCGTCTGCTCCGCCGCCTCGATCGCCAGCCGCTGCAGCCGATCCACCCTGACTGTTTCAGCATCCGTGCGCTCGGTCAGCACGGGACGAATCTCAGCCGCGCCAAGTTCCACGGCCTTCTCGACCACAAAATCCGTCCGGGCTTTTTTCAAAGGCGCAAACAAAAGCCAGACATCCGGCACGCCCGCCTGTTCACGCACGCGAGCGCCAAGCTGGAGTGTCGCGGTCGATTTAGTGCTGGCGCCCAGCGTTGCATCCCACTCGCCATGCCGGCCATTGAAGACCCGCACCGGATCTCCCGCCCCCAGCCGCATGACACGCGTAAGGTAGTGGGCCTGGTCACCATCAATGACCAGATCCCCGCCTTCGATGAGGTCCGGGGCGACGTACAACCGGGGTGTCGCGCTCATGCCCTTGCGCTATATCGGCCCGACTCTTCTGCCAAGGACCATCCGTGAGCCCTGCCGACGCCACCCCAGTTCCAGCCGATGCCGTGCGCGGTTCGTGGGTCAGCCGCGCCCCGGCTTTCGTGAGACCCTATCTGCGACTCTCGCGATATGACCGTCCCGCCGGATTTTGGCTGCTGGCGCTCCCCTGCCTGATCGGGCTTGTGCTGGCGCGTATTCCACATGGCCTTGTCGCGGAGGATGGCTGGCTCGGCCTGTTGTTCGTGATCGGGGCGGTCGCCATGCGTGGCGCAGGCTGCACCTACAACGACATCCTGGACCGTGACATCGACGCGAAGGTGGCGCGCACAGCTCTGCGTCCCCTGCCGTCAGGTGCGGTATCCCTCAAAAAAGCCTGGGCCTGGTTGCTGATCCAGTGCGCCGTCGGCCTCGCCGTCCTGCTCTGCCTGCCGGACTTCGCAAAGCTCGTCGCGCTAGGTTCGATCCCGATGGTTGCGCTCTATCCGCTGATGAAGCGGATCACATGGTGGCCGCAGGTCTGGCTCGGCTTGACCTTCAACTGGGGCGCTATCGTCGCGCCGGCAGCCGTGCGCGGCGAACTCACGCTGGCGGACGGCCTGCTCTACGCCGCCCTAGTGCTCTGGACGTTAGGTTACGATACAATCTACGCGATCCAGGATCGCGAGGACGACGCGCTGATCGGTGTTCGCTCCACCGCCCGGCGCTTCGGCGGCCGGATCAAGTCCGCTGTCTCGATCATCTATCTCGTATGTGCGGCGTTGTGCGGCGCAGCCGGATACATGGCAGGCGGCTGGCTCGCGCTGCCCCTGACGGCGCCATTCGCGCTTCACCTTGCTTTCCAGGCCATTCGCCTCGATCCCTCCAACGGCCAGCGCGCGCTGCTGCTGTTCAGGGCCAACCGCGAAGCCGGCCTGCTGCTCCTCGCAGGCTGGGCCTTCATTGCAGCGCCAATCTAGCGGATACTGCGCCGGGATCGGAATACGGGAGTCGTCATGGCGGAAGAGCGCAAGCGTTCGAACATGGGTGTCATCGTCGGCATCGCGACGGCAGTGATCGTCGCCGGCGGCGGCGCCGCAGTCCTGACCTTGGGTCAGAAGGGCAATACGGCGCTCGACAACCTTGCCTCGACGGCTGGCACAGACCCAACCGTCGCCGTTCAATCCGGCCCTACTGCCGACCCCGTCACGCCGCCCGTTCCGCTCACACCGATGCAGCCAGGCGCCGCCACGCTATCGCCAGATGGCTCGATCAGCTTCATCGATGAGTCGCTCACCTTCAGCGCCGTCATGCCAAGAGCCGCTGCGGATGACCCGATTGTCAGGAAACTGCAGTCAGAAGCCCAAGCCTATCTCGACAAGAAGAAAGTTGAGGCACGCGCCGACTTCGAGGATCGGAAGAAGCAGGGCGCCGTCGAGATGTCGTGGGAAGTCCAGCAGGAATGGAAATACACCGCCAAGGCCGGCGGCATCGCGAGCCTCGTTGGCACGAACTACGAGTTCACCGGCGGCGCCCATGGCATGAGCGCAACCGACACGACGATCGTCCGTGCCGATACCGGCGAGGAGCTCTCGCTGGCCAAGATGCTGCAACCGGATCGCTCGCCGTCTCCCGCGATCACTATCGCGATCTGCGAAGGCCTCAAGGCCGCGAAGATGAAGGCGATCCAGTCTGCAACCATCTTCGACGAACCGATTACGTGCGCCGGCCCAAAGGCCAATGTGAAGGTCGAAGACGCCAGCATCGCGCTCGCGCCCTCCACCGACGCTGACAAGTTCGGCGGCCTGTTCGTGTACTACGACCCCTATACCGTCGGCTCGTATGCCGAGGGCCCGTACACGCTGACCATCCCGCAGGCGGTCTTCAGCGAAGACATGCGCCCCCAATACAAGTCGCTGTTCGGCGGCAGCATTCCGGCCGACGCTAAGCCCTAGCGCCGCGCACGAAAGAAGCTGCGCAGCAACGCGGCGGACTCCTCTGCCAACACGCCCGATGTCACCACGGGACGCGAATGGCAGGTAGGTTGTTCGAAAAAGCGCGGGCCATGCGCAACGGCCCCGCCCTTCTCATCCGAGGCGCCATAGACCACCCGGCCGATCCGCGCATGACTGATAGCGCCAGCGCACATCGCGCACGGCTCAAGCGTCACATAAAGGGTTAGCCCGCCAAGACGGTAATTGCCCTTCGCATGCCCGGCCGCGCGCAACGCCAGTACCTCGGCATGCGCCGTGGGATCATGCAGGCCGATCGGCTGGTTGTGCGCCTCGGCCACGACCTCGCCCGTCGCGGGATCGACCACAAGGGCGCCAATCGGCGCCTCGCCGGCATCCGACGCCGCCTGGGCCAGCGCCATGGCGCGCCGCATCATTTCAAGGTCGAACGCCTCGTCCATGCCGCCCCATAGCATTTC
>CALRWU020000186.1:0-6502 GCA_943371945.1 Azorhizobium sp. AG788 | reverse complement strand
AATTTCATCGGCAACGCCGTCGCCACGGTGGTGGTCAGCCGATGGGAGGGCGCACTCGATCGCGATAAGCTAAAGGCTGCGCTGAACGGCCATCCGGCCCCGCTAGCAGCCATGCCGATCGAGCAGGATGCGGATTGAGGCTGACTTCATCTGTCGGATGAGGGTCTCGCAAGCATTCGTCTGTGATCGTCACGCACCATCCACACCCCAAACCTTGCCAGCCTAAGCTCGGCAACGTTCCGCCCGTTTAAGTGCATAAACCGACAAGACAGGATGATAGGGGTCGGAGTCAGGACCGGCCATGATCGACGGCATTCCGGGGGCCTCGGATCTTCGTCGTCCACAACGAGAACGGCCACCTGTGGTGAGGGTGGCAGAACGCAGCGAGCGACTGAGTACGGTCAAGGGCGAGGGTGTTGCGGCGACGCAGCCCCTCGCCAGCCGACCTCCCCCAAGAACCTCTAGATGCTCTTGGACCGGCCCGCCCAATACGGCGCGCGAACCTGCGCCCGTAGCACCTTGCCAGCGGCGTTACGCGGCAACGTATCTACGAAGTCGATCGTACGTGGTCGCTGGAAGCCCGGCAGCCGTTCTTTCGCGAACTCAAAAATTGACTGGCGCGTCTCGTCGGAGCGTTCAACGCCCGCCTTCACCTCGACGACCGCCTTGATTTCTTCGCCCCAGTCCTCGTTCGGGACGCCGACAACCGCCGCGTCGGCAATCAATGGATGCCGGATCAGCATCTCGTCGATCTCGACCGGATAGATGTTGACGCCGCCCGAGATGATGAGCTCTGCCGTACGCCCGGTCAGGAACAGATCGCCGTCCGCGTCCTGCTTGCCCATGTCGCCAAGCGTGAACCAGTCCCCGCGATAACTTGCGTCGGTCTTGCCTTGCTCCTTGTAGTATTCGAAGCGACCCGTCGCCGGCGCCTTCACATAGATCAGGCCTTCCGTACCTTGTGGAACCGGATTGCCGTCAAGATCGAGCAGCTTGATCTCGACGCCCGCCACGGCCTTGCCAACCGTACCAGGCTTCTTCAGCCACTCATGCGGCCCGACGAACACGCCGCCACCTTCGGTCGAGGAATAGTACTCGTACAGGACAGGCCCGAACCAGTGCATCATCGCCTGCTTCACATGCGCAGGGCAGGGCGCCGCGCCATGAATCATCCAGCGCATCGATGAGAGATCGTACTTGGTCCGTGTCTCCTCCGGCAGCTGCAACATGCGGTGCATCATGGTCGGCACGACATGCGTATGCGTAGCCTTGTGCTCTTCGATCAGGCGTAGCGTTTCTTCCGCATCCCACTTGTCCATCAACAACACCCCAACACCGGCATTGATCGGGATCACGAAATTGATGCCGAGCGGCGCGGCGTGATAAAGCGGCCCGGTCAGCAGCGACAGGTCGGTGTCCGGATTCCACTGCGCCGTTTCGTTGCAGATGCCCGTTAGCTGCGAGACTACCGGCCGAGTGCGGCGATAGACGCCCTTCGGCCGACCTGTCGTGCCCGACGTATAGAGCATCGTCGAGCCGAACTCCGCATCCTCGATGTTCTCGCCACTTTCCGCAGCCATTGCCGCATCCAGGCTCTCGAAGCCTTCGATGTCGCCGGCGAACGACAGCTTCGCCGCCAGCTTGTCCGAAGCTTTTGAAGCCTCGACCGCGCCTGCAGCAAAGCGCCCGCTCGCGATCAGGGCCCGCGCATCGCAATTGTCGACCACGTAGGCAATCACGTCCGTCGCCTGGTGCCAGTTCACCGCTGTGAGGCGCAGGCCAGACCTCTGCGTCGCCGCCCATGCAATCGCGAACTCCGGACCGTTGTGCGCCAACAACGCGACGCCATCGCCAGATTGCAGCCCGTGCTTGCGTAGCACCCGCACAAGCTGGTTGGCCTTCGCATTGAACTCGGCCCAGCTGAGGTTGCCGCTCGGCGACACAATGGCGAGCTTGTCGGGCCTGCGCCGCGCGTGCACCGCCACAGCCATGCCCTGGCCCAACAGCTGTTCGTCCGAGATGCTGGTCGTCATGGTCAGCGTTTCCTCGCGAGCTTTAGCCCGTCTCCCGAAAGCATAAGGCGGTGATGCCTTATGGAGCAATCTCCCATCCGATCAGCCAGGCGTCTTGAACTCATCCCGTAGCTGACGCTTCAACACCTTGCCGATCGACGAGCGCGGCAATTGCTCCACCACGGTCGCGAACGACAACCGTTGCGTCTTGCCAACGCGCCCGTTCAACCACGCCTTGATCTCGTCGGCTGACTCGGTCCGCCCCTCTCGCAGCACCATGAATGCCGCTGGCGTCTCGCCCCACTCGCGCGATGGGATCCCGACCACAGCCGACTCTGCAACCGCCGGGTGCTTCGCCAGCTCCGCCTCGAGATCACTCGGATAGACGTTGAAGCCGCCCGTGATGATCATGTCCTTCTTGCGATCGCCAAGAACGATGAAGCCATCCTCATCGAACCGTCCCACATCACCAGTTCGGATGAAGCGTGCGCCGTCCGGGCTGTACCATTCAGCATCCGCTGTCTTCTTCGGCTGGTTGTGGTAGCCGGTCATGATCGACATCGAGCGGCCAACGATCTCGCCGAGGTCGCCGCGCGCCACTTCCTTGCCATCCTCGCCGATGATGCGGATATCATGCCCGGGCGCGGGCTGGCCGACCGTGTGCAGCTTATGCGGAAACTCATGCGCGCGCAGCAGGCAGGATCCGCCGCCCTCGGTCATGCCGTAGATTTCAACAAGCCCGCCCGGCCAACGTTGGAGCACGTCAGCCTTGAGATCGGCGCCGAATGGCGCGCTCGTGCAAGTTTTCATGCGATAGCTCGACAGATCGAAGCTTTCGAAGTCGGCCAGATCCATCAGCCGTCGATACTGAACTGGAACCAGCATGGCATGGGTCGCGCGGTGCTCCTGCGATAGCTCCAGGAAGCCCCGCGCATCGAACTTCCGCATCAAGACGACCGTGCCGCCACGCATCAGCGCCGGGATCAGGCTCACCAGCGTTGTGTTGGAATAGAGCGGTGTCGAGACAATCGTGATCGCATCGGGGCCGTAGCCCAGCGCTTCGGCGCGGCGCACGTGCCCCCAGCGCATCTTGTGTGGCTGTACGATTCCCTTGGGCGCTCCGGTCGTGCCGGATGAGTAGATGATGTTGAAGGGTTGATCCGGATCAATCTGCACGGCATCCGGTTTGGCGTCGGGCCGCGCCAGCCAGTCGGCGAAGGATTGGTTGCGTATGCCTTCCAGCGCGATGCGTGTCAGGGTGAGCGGCTCAGCAACGCCGTCCAGCGCAAGCGAGCCAGAGTCATCAACGAACAAGAGAGATGCGCCGCAATCCCGCACCATCATCGCGAGTTGTTCCGGCGTGGACGAGGGCGCAAGCGGGCAGGCGGCAGCACCCACGCGAAGGGCAGCAATAAAAGCGGTCACATACTCGATGGAGGATGGGCCACAGATCGCGATCGTGCCGCGCGGCATGACGCTATCGCGCTGCATAGCCGCTGCAGCGCGATCGATCAGTACATCGAACTGCGCAAAGGTCAGCGAACGCTCGCCATCAATAACAGCGACACGATCTGGCCGGTGCGCGGCGTGAGCGCGTATCAGATCCGGCATGGTGGCGAAGTCGCTTGCGAGAAGGTCTTCGGCTGTTCGCATGATGCTTCGGTCCGCTGTTAGTTCCCGGTGAATTTGGGCTCACGACGCGCATGAAACGCGGCGCGGCCCTCCTTGAAGTCATTGCTGTCGAAACAGGCGTCGATCGCTGCCTGCGCCGCATCGGCGCGTGACGGAGCGCGGGCCGCCCGGCTGGCCAGCTTTGCAGCCGCATAGGTCATCGGCGCCGTTGCGGTGATTTCGCCGACGAGATCGCGCGCGCTTTGTTCAAGTGTGTCGGGCGTCACGATCCGGTTGAGGAAGCCCGCGCGCAACATTGCGTCCGTCGTGAAGTGGCGCGCGGTTGCAATCATCTCGAGCGCTAAGGCCGAACCGATGATGCCCTGTAGTCGCGCGAGGTTGTCGATCTCATAGCCAAGGCCTAGCTTTCCGGCCGGCACGCCGAAGCGCGACCCTTCTGCGGCGATGCGCATGTCGCAGGCGCTGGCGATGACCATCCCGCCGCCGATGCAATAGCCCTTGATCATGGCGATGACTGGAATGGGCGCCGCCAACAGTGATTCCGTTGCGGCGGTCACCGACGCTGTGAACGAACGATTCGTCTCCGCATCATTCCGCTGCACGTCGAACTCGGCGATATCGGCGCCCGAAATGAATGACCGGTCGCCAGCACCACGCACCACGATAGCGCGCACGCCCGCACCCACCAGTGATTCGACCGCCGTAGGCAGCGCATCCCACATGTCCCTGCGGACAGCGTTCAGGCGCTCGGGCTGATTGAAAGTCAGCCAGCCAATCGCGCCATCGCGCCCGGTCTGGATGCGCCCGTCCGCAAACAGGCCGTCTACTCGTTGCATAACACTCCTCACGGCTCCGGCGCGTTGACCGGCCGGGTCCGGACCGGTACGAATCCAGCGATTAGCGCTAGGCCTGAAGCCATGGAGTAGGCAAGGGGCCGAGCATGAACTGGCAGGGGGATGGGCAGGTTGCGGGGCCCCGCCAGACGACCGGACTGCGCAAAACATCGCGTGACCGGGAAAACAGGATTCTGACCACGATCATGCCGCCAGCACTGCCACCCGTGTCCCACGTCGCCGCACGATGACAAACGCGTATCAGCAACCAGGCCATCTGCCGCCGGGGTTGGCTGGCGATCTTGATGTGCTGGCGTTCGCCGAGGCCGAGCTGGCGGCCGGTCGCCCGGCCGCGCTCATCACCATAGTCGGCCTCGACGGCCCGTTCTCGCGGCCACTCGGCGCGCAGCTGGCCGTCGCCGGCGACAAGCGCTTTGCCGGCAGCATCTCCGGCGGCTGCCTCGAACAGGCGCTGACTGAGGAAGCGCAGATCGCGATGCGTGAAGGAACCAACCGCGTCCTGCGCTATGACCGCGGCTCTCCCTATCTCGATGTCCGGCTTCCGTGTGGCGGCGGCATTGATCTGCATGTGGATGCATCGCCTGATCGTGCGCTGCTGCAGCGCGCGATCGCTCTGGGTCGCGACCGCCAGTCTTTCGCGCTGGCTTTCAATGCCTCGGCGCCACGCTCGACGCTCCGTCTCATTGAAGGCGCCGCCGCGACGCCTGTCGACGAATTTGTCCGACGCTACACACCACAACTGCGCGTACTGCTGGCCGGGCGCGGTTGGGAAATCGTGGCGATGAGCCAGATGGCCCAGACGGCGAATGTCGAACTCGTCGTGGCAAGCCAGGAGGCGGCGACACTGGAGTTCTGTCGGCCGTTCGCGAACCAGACCATCCGTCTGACAACTCCCGCTACATCGCCTGATCTCCCGCTCGATGCGTGCACTGCGGTTGCCTGTCTTTTCCACGAGCACGAATGGGAAGCACCGCTGCTTCTCAAAGCGCTGCGCAGCTCCGCCTTCTATGTCGGCGCGCTCGGCTCACGCCAGACCCACCAGCGTCGGCTTGAAGCGCTGCGCGACCTCGGCGCTGGACCCGATGATATCGCACGCCTGACGGGCCCCATCGGTCTGTTCGCCTCGCATGATCCGCGATCGCTGGCCGTCTCGGCGCTGGCGGAGATCATCAAGGTCTGGAACTACAAGGGAGGTCCGCGATGAGTGTACCTCTCAACCGCGCCGCGATTATCCTCCTGGCGTCGGGCCTGTCGCGCCGGTACGGCAACCGCGACAAGCTCACCGCAAATCTTGGTGGTAAGCATCTGATCGAGCACTCCGCTTCCGAGTTGGCGAAACTGCCTGCGCTGACTCGCGTCGCGGTCACGCCGACTGACCGGAGCGATCTCAAGGAGCACCTGATCAATCGCTTCGTCATTGCGCTGAACCGCAAGCCTAAGCATGGGCTCGGTCACTCCATCGCCGTCGGCGTACAGGTGGCGCTGCAGTTCAAACCTGATGCCATCGTCGTCTGCATGGGCGACATGCCGTTCATTGAAGGCTGGTTGGTCGAGGCGCTGCTGGCGAAACTCGGCGATGCGGACATCGTCCATGCTGGCGGGGCTAAGCGTGTGCATCCGCCGACGGCTTTTGGTGCGGCGTGCTTCGACCAGCTGAAAGCGCTCGACGGAGACGATGGCGCCAAGCGCATCATCGGGCAGGGAGGATTCCGCGTGGCTGGTCTGAATGCACCTGCGCCGATCCTGGTCGACGTCGACACGCGCGAGGAGTTGGAGTTCGCGAAGCGTCAGCTGGCGCTGCGAGACGAGATTACACTCCGCGCAGCACGTCCGGTGTCGCTTGCGAGTGCGTCGATGGAGCCGATGCCGGATCCGGCGCCGCTCAGCCGTCTATCCGCCACCAGGCGCTGAGCGCTCCAGGACCTTCACGGCGCCCCAGAGCGCTTCCTGCTCATCAAGCGTGAGTTTGGCGAAGTCCTGCCCCCGCGTCTTCGCCATCGCCTC
>CALRWU020000185.1:0-6537 GCA_943371945.1 Azorhizobium sp. AG788 | reverse complement strand
AGCCGGAACGGACACTGCGGACGACGGTCGAGTGGGAGCACCGCTTTGGGCCGAAGGGCGTAATCACGCTGTCAGTATTCAATGACGAGGTTGAGGCGGTCCAGGACCAGATCCCGATTGCCGGCCTGTTCGACGGACCGGGTAATCTGGGCGATGGGCGCCGTACGGGCATGAAGCTGGACGCAACCGCGCCTCTGGATGCCATTGGCCTCAAGGGCGGCGAGTTGCGCGTGAAAGGCATGGCGCAGGAATCGCGCGTGACCGATCCGGTGACCGGCGTAGAGCGGCGCTTCTCCGATGAAGCGGACTGGAGCTATTCGATCGACATCCGCCAACCGATCCCGGAGATGAAGCTGGCATGGGGCGCGCTGTACGAACGCGCGGACGATGTCTCGCAGTTCCGCCTGCGCGAATTGCGCAACACGGGTTGGGATGAATCAAACCTCGATCTCTACCTCGAGACGACGGCCGTAACTGGACTGCTGATCCGGTTTACGATTGCCGACATCCTGCTGCCGCAGGAAATCCGGGAGCGGCAGTTCTTCACGCCGGACAGAGCGACATCCGTTCTTCCCTCTTCCGTCGAAACGCGGGCGGCAACCGGCGGCTTTGGCACAAGATCCTATGGCGTGAGGGTCTCAGGCAAGTTCTGATCTAGTACGGCGGGCTGCGCAGGTGTACCTGACGGGCCTTGGGCGGGAGGCACGCGGGGCATGTATTTTGTCATCGTGATAGCAACGACGATCGTGCTGCCGATTGGATCGGCGGTGGCGGAGACATTGTGGGTCTACCAAGGCATCGTGGATTCCGGCGGCTGGATCGCTCCGCCACTGGCTGATGTTGCTCTGCCGCTTCTGGGCAAATGGTACGTGTTCTTCGCAGGCGGCGTACGACTGTTTCTCGCCGGAATTCGGCAATCCTTCGCGCCCGCTATGACTTTGAGCCAGATATTCGGCATAGATCACAAACCGTCGGAACACATCGTGCAGGAACTGGGCTTCGCCAACCTTTCGATGGGGTTGATCTGCCTGCTGTCACTGCCCTACCCGCACCTTGCACCGGCGTGCGCTATTGCTGCGGGATTGTTCTATGGACTCGCGGGCTTGCAGCATCTGCGTAAACGCGAACGAAACGCTCAACGAACGCTCGCCATGGCGACCGATCTTCTGGTGTTCGTCATGCTGGCCGCCAACGTAACGACATTCATGTGGCACTGGCCGTCCCCCTGAAATCAAACGGGCCGGACCTTTCGGCCCGGCCCGCGCGTGTCACTGATGTCAGCTCAGAACTGCAGCAACGCCGAGATTCCGAATGAATCCACTTCTGCGTCATCCGGCTGATAGCGGGTGTATTCGAGACGGAGCTTGGTGAAGGGGATGCTGCTCAGCTGGATGCCGGCGCCATAGGCGAGGCCCGAGCCGCTGTCAGAGATCGAAGTTCCGAGGGCGGACGCTTCGATCGAGAGATCAGCATAGCCGACGCGGGCGAAAACATCGCCCACGAGCGGGATCGGCAGCCAGCCGACGGCGTAGACGCCGTAGGAGTTTTCAAGGCTGACATCGACCTGCGTACCCAGCACGTCAAAATTGTCTTCCTGAATGCCGATGGCGACTTCACCCTCGACACCGAAGAACGGGTTCGACTTGAAGCCGAGGCGGCCCATGACGCCGCCGACTGTGGCGTCTTCGCCACCGGCGTCAGCCGTGAAGGTGGAATAGCCGACGCCGCCATAGACCTGCGCGGAGGCGGCGGGAGCGATGATCGCGGCGGCGGCAAGACCGGCCGCAACGGAGAGAACACGTTTCATGTCACGTCCCCAATAAACGCCGCCCTGCGCGGCGCATGGGACTGTTCCCCTGTTCGGGGCGGGTGACAAGTTACGGCTTTGGCGCCCGGGCTGCGACGACCACCTCATTGACCGCATCGATGACGGCCTGCGGTTTGTCGCGCTGGATGCCGTGGCCGGCGCCTTCGACGGTGCGGTGCTGGCCTGCGGAAGACAGAGCCACCATCTCGTCGTGCATGGCGATCAGGACAGACTTCAAGCCATCGCGATCAGCGGGCGTGAATTCCGGGGGCATGTCCTTGTTGAAGTCGCCGCGCGTCAGAACGATGAGCGGCATGGCGCCCCATTGGCGACGCGACGCCGTGAGCTGTTCGGTGCTCGCGCCCGGCATCGAGTCGACTTCGGAGAGATAGCTCTCGACCATGTCGGCGTCGTTGCCGAGACACTCCTTCACCAGCGGATCGGCTTTCGGCAAGAGCGTGGCGCGCAGCCTGGCGACACAGCCGAGCGCTTTTGTTTTCTCGGAGGCGGCCCTGGATGCGGCGTAGGCTTCCGGGATCGCGGCGGCAATGCGGACGCTCTGCCCGTCGCCCGAGGGATCGACGAGGACCATGCCGGCCATCTTGTCGAAGCGCGTATTGGCGAACTGGCGGACATGGTAGCTGCCGAGGGAGTGGCCTGCGAGGACGTAGGGCGGCGCAATACCGGCGGCGGTGAGCATCACTTCGATGTCGTTGGCGACCGCAGCGGCGTCGCGCGGCAGCGGTCCGGGGTCGCTGAGGCCGAGGCCTGCGCGATCATAGGTACAGGACAGCGTGGTCTTGCCCACCTCCCGCCAGACGCCATGCCAGGCGGTCGAGTCACTGCCGGCGCCCGAGTCGAAGAGCACGGCTGGCGCTCCCGAGCCGATACAATGAATGAACATCTGGCGGCCGTCGGGCAGAGTGACGAAGCGCGCGTCCGACCCGTCTGGTGCGGCGGCGGGTGTCGGGGCGGCCATCGGTGTCAAAACGATGTCTTCTTGCGTCTTGCCCGCCTCTGCCCATTTTCCGGCCCAACCGCCTTCCGGGGTCTTGGTCGCGGTCCAGGTGACTTCAAGCGAAGGCACGATGAAGGACAGCGTCGTATCGGTCTGCGCGATGTTACGCACAGGAATGGCCTTGCCGGTTGTGTCGATCAGGCGGCCAGCTAGGCCGTACTGCGTCTCGTGCAGGTTGAGGGTCGATGCGCCGTCGCCGCCGGTGAACCAGCTTTCTGCATAGACCGGAGCGCCCGCTGCAACCGGGGCCGGATCGGGCACCTTGGCGGGCGAGCAGGCAATGGGAGCGACCATGGCCGCGAGCAGCAAAGACACGCGTTTCACGGCAATTCTCCCCTGATCTTTTCACTGCTGACAGAGCACTATCAGCAGGTTCGAGCAATCGCGTTTGAATGCGGCGGCGGCCTGCCTTACCTATCCGCCATGGAATCGCGCGATCCCCCTGATACAGAAGACTTGCCGGACGACGTGCCGGACGAGTCCCTCCCGGACATTCCGGGGGTTGAAGACGTCGAGGCGGCGACCGAAGAGATTTCGTCCGGCATCGAGATGCACTCGGCCGACGGCGGCAAGAAGCGGCGCATGTCGGGCCCGGAAATCATCCGCGACCACGTCACGCGCCTGCCCTCCCGGCCGGGCGTCTATCGCATGTTCGGCGAGACGGGCGAGCTGCTCTATGTCGGCAAGGCGCGGAACCTGAAGGCGCGGGTGTCGAGCTACGCCAAGATCGGCGGGCAGACACAGCGCATCGCGCGGATGATCTCGCTGACGCGGTCGATGGAGTTCGTGGTCACGGCGAGCGAGACAGAAGCGCTGCTGCTGGAAGCGAACCTGATCAAGCGGCTGAAGCCGCGCTTCAACATCATCCTGCGCGACGACAAGAGCTTCCCGCATATTCTCATTCGCGAGGATCACGAGGCGCCTCAAGCCCTGAAGCATCGCGGGGCCAAGCGGACCAAAGGGCGTTACTTCGGGCCGTTCGCATCAGCGGGCGCGGTTGATCACACGCTGGACACGCTGCAGAAGGCCTTCCTGCTGCGGACCTGCACCGACAACATCTACGCGACGCGCTCGCGGCCCTGCATGCTGCACCAGATGGGGCGGTGTTCGGCGCCGTGTACGGGGCTTATCCCGCTGGACGAATATCGCGATCTTGTGCGCGAGGCGGAGCGCTTCCTCAGTGGCGATGCCGAAACGCTGGTCGAGCAGCTGGCCGCGCAGATGGAACGCGCGGCGGCGAACACGGATTATGAGCGGGCGGCGCGGCTGCGCGATCGCATCCGCGCGCTGTCGTCGGTGCGCCAGTCGCAGAGCGTCAACCCGGACGGGCTGGTGGAGGCGGATGTGTTCGCGATCCACTCGGATGCAGGCGCGTCTGCGGTGCAGGCCTTCTTCTTTCGTGCCGGACAGAACTGGGGCGCGACGGTGTGGTATCCCAAGCACGATCGCGACGACACGCCGGAAGAAGTACTGACCGCCTTCATCGCGCAATTCTATGACGACAAACCCGTGCCGAAGCTGATCCTGCTCAATCGCGAGATCGAGGAATGGGATTTGATGACCGAAGCGCTCGAGATGAAGGCCGAGCACAAGGTCGAGATTCGCACGCCACAGCGCGGCGAGAAGCGCGGCATCGTTGAACAGGCGGCGCTGAATGCGCGGGAAGCGCTGGGCCGCAAGCTGGCCGAGACACAGAGCCAGCAGAAGATCTTCGCCGCCGTGCAGAAAGTGTTCGACCTGCCAGAGCCCCCGAAGCGCATTGAGGTCTACGACAACTCGCACATCATGGGCACGAACATGGTGGGCGGCATGGTGGTGGCGGGGCCCGAAGGATTCGAGAAGAACAGCTATCGCAAGTTCAACATCAAGGACCAGGATATCGAGCCGGGTGACGACTACGGCATGATGCGTGAGGTGATGACACGACGGTTCGGGCGGCTGAAGAAGGAATGGGAGGAGTTGAACAGTCCTCCACCGGCAGAGCCGGGGGAGTTGGATGACCCGCAGGGTCAGACGGGGGGGGCTCTCGCGACGAGTCCCCGTGCCGGTTTAGCCCCCTCCGTCTCGCTCGCAAACGCGAGCGATCCACCTCCCCCGTCGCTTCGCGCCGAGGGAGGACGCAAGCCTGATACGTGGCCTGATCTCGTGTTGATCGATGGCGGTCTCGGGCAGCTGAGCGCGGTGCGGGAAGCGGTTGAAGCTCTGGGCTTCAAGCCGGGCGACCTGAATCTGGTCGCGATCGCCAAAGGGCCGGATCGCAATGCCGGGCGCGAGCAGTTCTTCCGGCCGGGACGCGCCCCGTTCCAGTTGCCGCCGAACGACCCTGCCCTCTACTACCTGCAGCGCCTGCGCGATGAAGCGCACCGCTGGGCCATTGGCGCACACAGGGCGAAACGCTCGGCCGCGATCACCGGGCAGAATCCTCTGGACGAGATCACCGGGGTTGGCGTGCGGCGCAAGAAGGCGCTGCTGCATCGCTTTGGCTCGGCCAAGGGCGTGAGCAATGCGACGGTCGCGGACCTGCAAACGGTGGAAGGCGTGAACGCTGCGCTTGCGCAGCGGATCTACGATCACTTCCGTGGCGGATGATCGCGCCGCCCGCATGGCCGACGCAACGCAAGTGGTGCTGGCGCCGCACGATCCGGACTGGGCGCGCATGGCTGAAGCGGAAGCGGTGAGGTTAGAAACAGCGCTCGGTGATGTGCTGGTCGCCGTGCATCATATGGGCTCGACAGCAATTCCAGGAATCGCGGCCAAGCCGACCGTGGACCTGATGCCTGTTGTCACGGGATTGGAAGGTCTCGAAGCAAGGCGATCGGCAATCGAGGCGTTGGGCTATCTGTGGCGCGGCGAATTCGGCATTCCGGAGCGACGCTATTGCGTGCTGGAGCGGGACGGCAAGCGCATTTTCCACACGCACTTCTTTGTCGATGGGCACGCAAATGTCGTGCGGCAATTGCTGTTCCGGGACTATCTCCGCGCACATCGCGACGAAGCGCTGGCCTATGAGGCGATCAAGCGCGAGGCGGCAGCGGCCCACCCGTACAACTCGCTCGCGTACAACGATCACAAGTCGGCGTGGATCGTGGCGTGTCAGGAGCGCGCGCGGGCGTGGGCGGCAAGCTAGGGTTTGACTGGCGCCAAAGGCAGCATGCTGGCGCCTTGGTCCGTCAGATCCTTGGCCAGCGCCTCGGCGCGATCGCGGGGCACGCCGTGACCGACGCGGATGGGCGGGAAGCCTTCCACGATTGTCTTGGCCTCCGCGAGACCCCAGCCGGTGTATTCGCGGATCACCTTGATCACGTTGATCTTGCTCGGGCCTGTCGCCAGCATGAAGACGTCGAAGCGATCGTGCTCGCTGGCCGAGGCGTTGGCCTCGGGCATCGACGGCGCCCACACGCCGCCGGGCTTTTCCGAAAAGGTGCGCACGGCGTCGCTGAGGCTCTTCTTTTGCGGCTCGACGTTTGAAGCACCGGCGTTGTGCAGAAGCATTCGCAATTCCAGAAGTATCTGACGCGCCGACTGGAGGGCAGCGGTGTGAAGCTCACCGGGAAGATACTTCACAGCTTCATTCTTGTTTGGTCGAGGTTCGTAGCCTGCGTTCTGAAGCAGGACTAGCGTCGATGGATCTATCTCTCCAGCGATGCACTCGGCTCCAAGTTGGATAACGTTTTTTGCTTTGAGGTATGTTGCCCAGTATCGATATCCTGCA
>CALRWU020000184.1:0-6549 GCA_943371945.1 Azorhizobium sp. AG788 | reverse complement strand
GGACGCAGATGAGCGTGAAAGCCCGTGTGAGCCGAAGAGGAGCCAGGGACCAGACTTACGGAGCCCTAGAAAACACGGGAGTGATCGAGGGATTGCGGCTGAACATCGGCGACCTGCACGCCGGCGGCGAGATTAGGGTCCAGGCGGTTGAAACACCCCGCTGCACCCCCGTGGCCGGATAACATCTGTCGGGGACGCGAGATCCGCGTTTTCCTTGTCTACCGGTAGTGCTCAGCGATCAGCATCGCCAAACGACGCGGGGCATCCCGCGTCCCCGGGCCCTCCATCGTTACGGAGACCCACCCGCCTCCCGAAGCCTCTGGCGTAGGGAGGGAGCTGCAGCATCCCGGACGGCTCAGCCGATCCTACAGAGAGCGCATGCCCGTAGTGTGCATTGAGCGTAGAGAAATGCACCGCTGGCTCATCCGGCGCGAGGGTGGATATCGCTCCGCTCAATCCACCCTACGACCCCTGCAGGCAAAGTAGTGCTGATGCTGAGAAGGCCCGCAAAGCGGACCGTCCGTCGAAGCACGAGCGGGGGCTCACCCCGCCTAATAGCCACCCCGAATGTTTCACGTGAAACACTCGCCCGTTCACTTCCCCACGCAGAACTGGCTGAAAATCCGGTCCAGCAGGTCCTCGGCGTCTATCGACCCTGTAATCCGTCCCAGAGCCCGCGCCGCCAGTCGCAGATCCTCGGACACGAGCTCGGCCCCAACACTCCGCCTGGCCCCCTGCAGTCCGCGCACGACCGCTGCCAGTGCCTCCTCGACCAATTCCCGGTGCCTGGCCCGCGTCACAAGCGGCGCCTCGTCTACCTCAAGGCGATGGCGCACAACGTCGGCCAGCCGCCGTTCCAGCGCCTCTAGCCCCATGCCAGAAGCCGCCGAGACGACGAACACATCCTCGCCCACGGTGTCCTGCCCCGGGGCCGCACCGATCAGATCGGCCTTGTTGAGAACCCGAATATCGCCCGGCCGCGCCTGCTCCGGGGTTGCCAGTGTTTCACGTGAAACATCCGAGACCCAGATCCGCAGGTCCGCCTCCTCGGCCCGGGCCAGCGCCCGCCTGACCCCCTCGGCCTCGATGGCGTCCTGGGCCTCCCGCAAGCCGGCCGTGTCTGCCACCCAGACCGGATAGCCAGACAGCACCAGCCTGACCTCCACAACGTCCCGCGTGGTCCCGGCGATAGGGGAAACAATCGCCGCCTCGCGCCGTGCCAGCCGGTTCATCAGGCTCGACTTGCCAGCATTCGGCGGCCCCAGAATTGCGATCCGGAACCCCTCCCGCACGCTCGACAGCCGCCCCGCATCCCCCAGCGCCTGCTCCAGATCGGCCGCCAGAGCCATGATCGGCTCAAGCGCGGTCAGGTCAATTTCGCCCGGAATGTCGGACTCATCGGGGAAGTCGATCGACGCTTCCAGCGCCGCCATCGCCGTGAGCAGCAAACTCCGCCACCCCTCGAAGACCCGCGCCGCTTCTCCCTGGTAGAGCCGCCCGGCCTGGCGCCGCTGACCCTCGGTCTCGGCGTCGATCAGGTCGCCGATCGCCTCCGCTTGCGTCAGGTCCATCCGCCCGGCGTCAAAGGCCCGGCGCGTGAACTCGCCTGGCTCGGCAATCCGGCACAGTTTCGTCTGCAGGGCGGCCTGGATCACCGCTTCAATCACGGCGGGTCCGCCATGGACGTGCAGCTCGACCACATCCTCGCCAGTGTAGGATTTCGGCCCGGGCATCCACAGCACCAGCGCCTCGTCGAGGAATCCTCCGTCGACATCCCTCAACGTCCGCGTCGCGGCCTTCCGCGGCTCCGGCAGCGGTGTTTCACGTGAAACACCACCGGTCATACCGCGCAGCAGGTCGGCACTACCGGGTCCGGAAGTACGGATGACGGCGACTCCCGCGCGTCCGTTGCCAGAGGCGAGGGCAATGATGGTGTCGGTAGGGCCGCGCGCCACAGCGTCAGTCTCCGGTCATACGAGGCATACCCAGCCCTACACGGTCAAAGCCGGTAGTTGAAGCTGATGCTGACCCGCGGTGTCGCCGCGCGATTGACCGTCACCTCATGGCGCAGCCAGCTCTCCCACAGCAGGACTTCGCCGACCTTGGGGGCGACGTAGACAAACCGCCGATGATCGTCGTCAGCGGTCTCCTGGGGAGCAGGGGCGGCCATCATCATGGCGAGACGCGGGTCCTCGAACTTCAGGGACGACGCCCCGTCCGGCACTTTGACGTAGTAAGTCCCCGACAGCACGCAGTGCGGGTGGATATGGCCGGTATGGCTGCCGCCCGGCTCGAGCACATTGACCCAGATATTGTCGAGCTTCAGCCGCTTGCCCCGCAAGTCCATCTGCAGGTGCGCCGCGAACGCTTCGGCATGCGGTTTCAGTACACGGACGAGTTGGTCAAAACAGGTCGCGCGCTGCGGCAGGTCATCCAGCGAGGCGTAGGACGTGTAGCCCTGATAGCCGTACTCCTTGCACCAGGCCCGACCTGCTCGGTCCTCCTTTGCCAGCATCTTCACGCCGTCCATCAGGTCGGCATTGAGCTCGGCATTGCCAACGCTCTCGCGATAGATCTCGGTAATGAAGTGGCGGCTGATCGTCATGGGATGGCTCGCTAGCACAGGCCCATTCACAAGCACAGGAGGGCAGGGACGTCAGTCGCGCAGCGACTGGACATCGGCGCTGGTCAGGTCGAGGCCATATACATCGCGGAGCTGGGCGATCACCCGCAGCGTCTCCTTCGAGAAGGGCGCCTTGTTGTCGAGCCCGTGCAGCAGCATCGCCTCGAGCAGGTCTCCCAGGCTCATGTCCTTGTAGTCCGCCAGTGCCCGCAGGACTTTCAACAGCGGCGTCGCCATTCTTACGCCGGTCTGTGTTTTTTCGACGTCTGCGACATTCATCTTTTGTTACCGTGGTACGTTGGTAGTTCGGTAATACCCGGGAGCCATACTGTCAAACGTGGGGCGAGCAAGTGTGAGACCCCGGAGTGGCGACCGGGCAGTAGTTGAGACCAGCAAGGAGCAGCGAACAGAATGTACGCAGACCAGGTGCAGGCGAGTGAGAGCGGCGGACGAAATCGACGCGTGTTGTCGATCGAGGAGTTGAGGAAGCGGCTGGGTGTGGCGGCGCCGGTCGAAGAAGCGGCGAAGCCCGCGAAATCAGAGACGGAGGTCAAAACCCCTCCGCGGATAGTGCGGCGGAAGGAATTGATCGCAGCTTACTAGGACAGCAGCGGCGACAAATTTTGGACTGATCAAAAAGAAGAACCCCGCCTCCCGAAAGGAAGGCGGGGTTTCTGTTTTCGGCTCGGGCGGCGTGACCTAGTTGTTCATCGCCGCAAAGAATTCGCCATTCGTCTTGGTCTGCTTGATCTTGTCGAGCAGGAACTCGATCGCATCTTGCGCGCCCATCGGGTTGAGGATGCGGCGCAGGATGTAGATCTTCTGCAGCTCCTTCGGATCGGTGAGCAGTTCCTCTTTCCGCGTGCCGGACTTGAGGATGTCGATCGCCGGGAAGATGCGTTTGTCGGAGACCTTGCGGTCGAGGATGATCTCGGAGTTGCCCGTACCTTTGAATTCCTCGAAGATGACTTCGTCCATGCGCGAGCCAGTTTCGATCAGCGCGGTCGCGATGATGGTGAGCGAACCGCCCTCTTCCAGGTTACGCGCGGCGCCGAAGAAGCGCTTCGGTTTCTGCAGCGCGTTGGCGTCGACACCGCCGGTGAGCACTTTACCGGACGAGGGGACGACCGTGTTGTAGGCGCGGCCGAGGCGCGTGATCGAGTCGAGCAGGATCACGACATCGCGGCCGTGTTCGGCGAGGCGCTTGGCCTTCTCGATCACCATCTCGGCGACGGCGACGTGGCGCGTTGCAGGCTCGTCGAAGGTCGAGGAAATAACTTCGCCGCGCACGGAGCGCTGCATGTCGGTGACTTCCTCGGGACGCTCGTCGATGAGCAGCACGATCAGATAGCACTCGGGGTGATTTTCAGCGACCGACTGCGCAATGTTCTGCAGCAGAACGGTTTTGCCGGTACGGGGCGGCGCCACGATCAGCGCGCGCTGGCCTTTGCCGATCGGCGAGACGATGTCGATGACGCGGCCCGAACGATCCTTCTTGGTCGGATCCTTGGGCTCCATGTGAAGCCGTTCGTCCGGATAGAGCGGGGTGAGGTTGTCGAACGGCACCTTGTGGCGCGCGCGCTCGGGATCTTCGAAGTTCACGGTCGAGACGCGGACGAGGGCGAAGTAGCGCTCGCCGTCGCGAGGTCCGCGAATGGTGCCTTCGACCGTGTCGCCGGTGCGCAGGCCCATCTTCCGGATCATCTGCGGCTGGACGTAGATATCGTCCGGTCCGGCCAGGTAGTTGGACTGCGGCGAACGCAGGAAGCCGAAACCGTCCGGCAGGACCTCGACCACGCCCACGCCGATGATTTCGACATCGCGTTCGGCCAGTTCCTTGAGGACGCCGAACATCAATTCCTGCTTCGACAGGAGCGAGGCGCCTTCGACCTCGAGCTCTTCCGCCATGGCCAGCAGTTCGGCCGGTGTTTTTTTCTTGAGATCGTTGAGCAGCACGCGCTCGTGCTCTTGCTCAGCCGCTTCGATAACGTCGTCAGACATTGGATAGATACATTTCGGTTGTGGTTTGCCCGGGAGATGGCGCGAGGCGCGGGTCTGGCGGACAAATTTTGAGAAGGGAAAGAACATCGACCGGACGGCCGACGCTCGCGGTTAGACCGTCAAAACACCGGACGGTCAAGTGAGAATGGGCTGTCGGGCCGGAGCTAGAAGGGCTGAACGACGACCAGGATGACCGCGAAAATCGCGATTATCATGGGAATTTCGTTCATCATGCGCAGCTTGCGCGGCTCGATCGGACGCTGGCCTGCAGCCACCTTCCGGCCGATTCCGATTAGGTAGCCGTGGAAGCCTGACAGGGCCAGAACGAGCAAGATTTTGCCCCAAAACCAGATCTGGGTGATATAAAACTCCCAGTTATGGCCAATCATCGCCAGGCCGATCAGCCAGACAATGATCATGGTCGGGTTGAGGATGATTTTCCGGGTCGAGGCAGCCGCCTTGTCCATCGCGGCTTCAAACCGGGCGTCGCCCTCAGCTTCCAGCCGGTAGACCAACAGGCGCGGATAGATCAGCAGGCCGGCCATCCAGGCGATGACGCCGATGATGTGGATCGCCCGAAACCATTCAAACATGGACCAACTCACCCCGACTAATGTTCGGCCCGATCAAACCCTCAGGCTGCCCTGATAACCGGCGCGCGGTGGTTCGGACAATCCTTGCGGTCGGCGGGACAAATCCGTCCGCCGCAGCCGGAGCGGATTTTGGGGCTGGCCATGTCGGCAACTGCATCCTCAACCAGGTCGGCGAGCGTCTCGACGAAGCCTGTGTCGATGCCGAGGGCAGGCGCGCGCATGTAATGCTTCGCGCCGTGCTGGTCGGCGAGGTGGCGATACTCGATGTCGAGTTCAACCAGCGTTTCGATGTGCTCGGATACAAAGGCGACAGGGGACAGCAGGATTGCTTTGCCGTCCTTGGCGGCCTGCTCGATGCAGGCGTCGGTCGGCGGTCCGATCCACTTCAGCGGGCCAACCCGCGACTGATAGCAGACCTGAACATCCCACGCCGGCGGCAGCAGCGGCTTCAGGCGTTCGGCCGTCAGTTCGACCTGCCACTGATAGGGATCGCCCGCCTGCACGACAGTTTCAGGCAGGCCGTGCGCCGAGAGCAGGCAGCGAACATTCTCGGGCGACCCGGCCGCTTCCCACGCCCCGATCAGCATGCGGGCATGCGCCGCGATGAACTTGTCGCCATCCGGAAAGCAGCAAACGGTAACGCCTTCCGGCCCGCCTGCTTCCTTCCAGGATTTCAGCGAGGAGGCCGTCGTGGTCGACGAGAACTGCGGATAAAGCGGCAGCAGAACAACCTTGTCGGCGCCCCAAGCGCGCACATCGCGCACAACCTCTGCAGCGAACGGCTTCCAGTAGCGCATCGCGATGAAGCTTTTGACGACGCGGCCGCGTTTCGTCAGCTCGGCGTCGAGTGCTGCCGACTGTTTCCGCGTTTCAGCCAGCAGAGGAGATCCGCCACCCATGAGTGCGTAGTTTGCGCGTGCGCTGGCGGCACGTGTCTTGGAGATTAATCGAGAAATAAGCCAGCGGACGGGCGCGGGCGAACGGATGATCGCGGCGTCGCTGAAGAGGTTTTTCAGGAAGGGCTGGACGTCGTCTGGTCCGTCCGGTCCGCCCAGATTGAACAGGACGACCGCTATTTTCTGAGCGCTCACGAAAAGCTCCGAAGCGTGCGGAGCACTGTTTCCACGTTGGAAATCGGCACTTCCGGGGTCACACCATGGCCCAGGTTGAAGATATGTGGCCGGCCTTTCAGCTCGGCGACGATCTCGCGAACGCGTGTCTCGAGGCCCGGTCCGCCCGCAACCAGCCGCATCGGGTCGAGATTGCCCTGCACCGGCATGCCCTTGGGCAGCATCGCGCCGATCCGCTTCAGCGGAACGGCAGTATCGAGGC
>CALRWU020000183.1:0-6592 GCA_943371945.1 Azorhizobium sp. AG788 | reverse complement strand
TAGACGGAGTCGCCCCAGGCGAGGGCCGCGTAGTATTCGCTGGCGAGCCGGTCGCGAATGGCGCCGGGCGGCGTCGCAGCGATGAGCGCGTGGAGTTCCGTGGCGACGTCGTAGAGAGCGGTGTAGGCGTCGCTGGATTTGGTGCGCATGAAGGCAGCGATCGCCTGGGTGCGGCGCGCCTCGTAACGGGCGGGCGATTGCGCGGCGCCGACTTCGTCGAGAAAACGGATGGCGAGACTGGCGGCGGCTTCGGCCTGGGACCAGTCGCCGGCTGTCCAGGCCTCGGTGTGGAGCGCCTGCGCTGCGCGGGGCGAGATCAGGTCTCGGCTGGACGATGCAGCGCGGGTCTGCAGCGCGGTGAGCAGGGTGGCGCGCGTGGCGGGGGAACTGGCGGCGGCAAGGCCAGCCCAGGCGTGAAGAACGCGGGAGACGTCCGGTGTCCGGTCGGGCGTGGAGAGCGTCGCGCCCTGCTCCACCAGAAAGCGGGAATATGGGAGCGCGCGCATCGGTTCGCCCGCGAGCATGGCGACCCAGGCGAATTCGCGCGCGGCGAGGGCGGCATTCCCCTGGTTGAGGGTGGGCCATGTGGCGTCAGCTTCCGCCAGGGCGGCGGCATAGTCGCCGGACTTCACGGCGGTGTTGAAACCGCGGATATCGGCACGGGCCGGCGCCGATATCAGGGCCAGCGCGGCGAGTGCAAACGGGACGGCGCGTGCAGCGAACATGGGGGCATTCTAGTGGGTCGCGGCAGGACTGCCATCCGGAAATGCAGGCGTTCCAGCCTGTCGCGGTTACCCTCTGTCATCCCGCCGGGAAACTGGACTATAGGAGCGCCATGACAAGCGAACCCATACACATCATCGGCGGCGGCATGGCGGGATCGGAGGCGGCCTGGCAGGCGGCCAATCTCGGCGTGCCCGTGGTGCTGCACGAAATGCGGCCGGTGCGGGGGACGGATGCTCACCATACGGACGGGCTCGCGGAACTGGTATGCTCCAACTCGTTCCGGTCGGATGACTGGGAATACAATGCGGTAGGGCTGCTGCACGAAGAGATGCGGCGGGCTGGGGGGCTGATCATCTCCATGGGCGACCGGCATCGCGTGCCGGCTGGCTCGGCGCTGGCGGTGGACCGCGACGCGTTTTCCGCCGACGTCACGGCGGCGCTGAAGGCGCATCCGCTTGTGACGATCGAGCGCGGCGAAGTGGACGGTTGGCCGCCGGAAAGCTGGCGCAGCGTGATCATCGCGACGGGGCCGCTGACGTCGGACAAGCTGGCGAAGGCGATCCTCGCGAAGACGGACGAGACATCGCTGGCCTTCTTCGATGCGATCGCGCCGATCGTGCATCTTGAATCGATCGACATGAACAAGGCGTGGAAGCAGTCGCGCTATGACAAGCCGGGGCCGGGTGGCGATGGCGCCGAAGCGTACATCAACTGTCCGATGACCAAAGAGCAATACGAGGCGTTCATCGCGGCGCTGCTCGCGGGACCGAAGACGGAGTTCAAGGAGTGGGAGGGCACGCCCTATTTCGAAGGCTGCCTGCCGATCGAGGTGATGGCGGAACGTGGGGCGGAGACGCTGCGCTATGGTCCGATGAAACCGGTCGGGCTGACCAATCCGCATGATCCGGGTGTGAAGGCGTGGGCCGTGGTGCAGCTGCGGCAGGACAACAAGCTGGGCACGCTGTGGAACATGGTCGGCTTCCAGACAAAGCTGAAGCACGGCGCGCAGACGGAAATCTTCCGCATGATCCCCGGCCTCGAGAACGCGCAGTTCGCGCGGCTCGGCGGCATTCACCGCAACACGTTCATCAACTCCCCTGTCCTGCTGGATGGGCAGCTGCGGCTGAAAGCGGATCCGCGCGTGCGGTTTGCCGGCCAGGTGACGGGCGTCGAGGGCTATGTCGAGAGCGCGGCGATGGGACTGGTGGCCGGACGCATGGCGGCGGCGGAGCGACTGGGACGCAAGGTCGAGGCGCCGCCGGTGACAACCGCCCTGGGAGCCTTGGTGGCGCACATCACAGGCGGACACGTGGTCGGACAGATCGACGATTCAACGGCGCGTTCATTCCAGCCGATGAATGTGAACTATGGGCTGTTCCCCGATATCGTTGTCGGCGAGCTGAAAGGTCCGGATGGCAAGCGGCTCAAGGGCGCGGACAGGGGACGGGCGCGCAAGCGGTTGCTGTCTGTGCGGGCGCTGGACGATGTGCAGGGCTGGCTGCAGGGACAGATGGTGACGGCCGAGGCGAGCTAGGCTTCCGGCCCTTCGACCTTCTCGCCGCGAAGCGATTTGATGAAGGCTTCGCGATTGCGGGCGGCGTCGAGGGACTTCGTGAAATCATTTTCGAAACCGAGCGCGCCGTCTGAGTTGCTGATCACGCCATAGATGGCGCGGAAGAGGATCAGGCCGAGAACGCCGATCACGGGTTGTCCGAGCACGAACAGCGCCCCCGCGCCGGCGAAGATCGCGAAGTGCAACACGATGATCCGGCCGTAGGGTGCGAACATCTCGGCCATCGGCGTCGTGTTCTTCCACTCGCCCTTGATGAAGAATTCCCAGATCAGAATCAGCGCCTGGAAGGCGATGATGGCGTAAACGAAATACTCGACGTGCGGGGCGCTGGTCAGGCCGAACTGGAACATGCCGGGCACGTCCATCATGACGGGTCCCTGATCGGCAATCGTTCCCTCGCTCATGGCGACAAAGACCATGAGGAATGTGCCGTGTACGGCGCAGAACAGGCCGTAGTGGAAGACGAAGAATACGCACAGGAACGCGCCGAGCAGGAAGCCGAAGCCGCCGAAGCTGGCGCTGGAGACGAAGATACGCGGGATGGTGAAAACACCCGCGATGATGTTCTCCATCCAGTAGAGCATCACCAGCGGTACGGCGTTCCAGCCGAAGGCGATGACACCGTAGATGGGGAACAGGTCGACCGCGAGACCGAGCAGCACGATCGGACGCGTCAGGGCCCTGAGCCAGCTGTCGGGATTCAAGAGGTTTTTCACTGCGATCCCGTCCTGCGATTCCGTTCCGCGCCAGCAAACAGGTTTGTCGCGCGCTTGGCCAGAGTGCCTACCTAAAGGCGGTGTGTGAACGCAGCCTTGAGGAGGCGCCAGCGCCGGGTGAAGTCCGACGCGGGCGGGCTCGGCAGATCCGCAATGGCCAGGTGAAGAATGGCGGGCCAGAGGATGCCTGGGATATTCCGGGCGGCGCGTTGCGCGGAGGCCCAGCGCGCGGCGCCATCAGGGAGCTCTGCGCTGAGGGCGAGACGGGCTTCACCGAGCGCGGCGAGCATGCCGAGCTGTTCCGGCGTTGCGGCAGGATACAGGGCCAACCCGGCTAGTTTCATCAACGCGCCTTCGACGGCGAGGTGGCGGGCTTCGTGGTCGCCGCCGGGCTGGTGGCCGCCTGAATGCAAATGGTCATCCAGGATGTCGTCGTAGCGATCGATGAGGGCGCTGGCGGCGGCGTGGAGATCGGGGCGGCCGGCGGTTACGCGCGCCAGCTCTTCTGCGAGGTCGTGGCGGCGCACCGGACCACTGCCTGCGACCTGCTCCATCGTTTCGCGCCACCACTGAAGCCGGATCTTGCCCAGCATCGGCTCCTTGGTGTGGAGCGTGCGCTGCAGCTCCTGATTCAGCAGGTAGATAGCTGCGAGTCGTTCGCGATCAGCCGCTGGTGCGTAACGGGAGGCGAGCCAGCGGTCCTCGTCCGTCCGCTTCAGTCGGGCGTCGAATTCGGCAGCGCTTGCAAGTTTTGGGGGATTGGCCGTATCGCTCATGTTCAAAATCAGAGTTTTCGCCCTATCTCAGGGGCAGCACAGTCAGAACAGCAAACACAGAGAGGGTCTTCCATGGCTTTCACACTTCCCGCCCTGCCGTATGCGCGCGACGCCCTGGCGCCGCATATCTCGGAGAACACACTGAACTTCCACTACGCCAAACACCATCAGGCGTATGTGGACAACCTGAACAAGCTGATCGCCGGCACGCCGCTGGAAAGCGCACCGCTTGAGGAAGTCGTCAAGCAGAGCTGGGCCGAGAAGAAGATGCCGGTGTTCAACAATTCCGGTCAGGTCTGGAACCACACCTTCTACTGGCACTCGATGAAGCCGCAGGGCGGCGGCAAGCCGACCGGGCTGATTGCCGACAAGATCAACAAGGACTTCGGCTCGTTCGACGAGTTCAAGGCCAAGTTCGCCGAAGCCGGCACGACGCAGTTTGGTTCGGGCTGGGCCTGGCTTTCGCTCAAGGACGGCAAGCTGGTCGTGTCCAAGACGGGCAATGCCGAGACGCCTCTGACGGAAGCCGGCGTTACGCCTTTGCTAACCATGGATGTCTGGGAACACGCCTACTACCTCGATTACCAGAATCTCCGCCCCAAATACATCAACACCTTCCTCGACGAGCTGGTGAACTGGGACTTTGCCAACCAGGCGCTCTCTGACGCCAAGTAAGCCGTTCAGGCTCTAATTCGGCATAGCGTTCCGGGTCTTTGCACGTGTTTGCATCGACCCGGTTAGCTGTTTTGCGACGCTTCTGTGCCTTAATCTCCGCATGAACGGACGGCTGAATGCCTGTCCGAAAGCGGATTTTCGGCACGATGATTCCCAACGTCCCGGATACGGCAACTGACACGTCCCCCGATTCCGGGCGGCGCGCAGCCACGGCCAGTCCGAGCCTGCTGGAAGCCGCTATCGAGCGCGGCGGTCTGCATCCCTTCTTCCACGCCAAGGTGTCGCTCGCGGACCGCAGGATTGTGGGCGCCGAGGCTCTGGCGCGGATTGCGACGCCGAGCGCAGGGCTCGCCTCGCCGGCGGCCTATGTCGAGCTGGCCGAGCGTAGCCAGCGCATCGACGCGCTGACGTTCGTGATGGCGCGGCAGGTGGCAAAGCACGTCACCGAGTTTGGCGGCCTGCCCTGCTCCATCAACATCAGCCCGCTGTCGCTGGAACGTCCCGCGTTCGCGGACCAGATGGCGGCGGCAATTTCAGAGTCGGGACTGAGCTGCAGCCAGTTCACGCTGGAGGTTACAGAGTCGCGCGTGATCGAATATGGCGCGAAGGCGTTCGAGACGATGACGGCGCTGCGGGCGCACGGTTTCGGCCTTGCCATCGACGACTTTGGCGTTGGCGCAAGCAATATCGATCGGCTGCGGAATTATCCGTTCACGGAAGTGAAGATCGACCCAGCGTTCACGCGGCTAGCGATGGACGAGGCGTATGCGAAGGCGGCGCTGGTCAGCTGTGTGCGGCTCGCCCGCGAGCATGGGCTGCGCGTGGTCGCCGAGGGCGTCGAGACGCAGGAGATGTGGGATTTCATGGCCTGGCTGAAGGTCGATGAGGTTCAGGGCTTCCTGCTGTCGCGTCCGCTGCAACCGGCAGACTTCAAGGACTTGCTGAAGAAGGGCTGAGGCCCCTCTCTTTGCTGCCGGTTGAGTTTGGCGCCGGTCTGCGCGATGTTTCCTCAACGAGGAAACGCACATGGCCGAAGCAGCCTACAAGACCATCACCGTCAAACCGCTGTCGCCCAATCTGGGCGCGGTCATCTCTGGCGTCGACCTGTCGAAGCCGCTGAGCAACGCCGAGTTCGACGATATCCATACGGCGTTCCTGAATCATCACGTGATCTTCTTCCGCGACCAGACGCTGACGCCGGAGCAGCATCTGGCGTTCGGTAAGCGGTGGGGCACGCTGAATGTGCATCCGTATGTGAAGGGGATGGCGGGCTATCCGGAGATCCTGGAGATCATCAAGGAGCCGACCGAGAAGATCAATTTCGGCGGTGGCTGGCACTCAGACATGAGCTTCCTTGAAGTGCCGGCGCTGGGATCGATCCTGCACGCGATCGAGGTGCCGGAGGTGGGCGGCGACACGATGTTCGCGAGCCAGTATGCGGCGTGGAATGCGCTGTCGCCCGGGTTGCAGAAGACACTGGAGGGGCTGCGCGCGATTCATTCTGCGGCTGAGGAATATGGCGCGGGCGGCGCGTCGTCGCGCAAGCGGGCGTCGATGGATAGCGAAGTGGTCGGTGATGAGGTGCCTGAGTACGAGCACCCCGTTGTGCGCACGCATCCGGAGACCGGGCGCAAGGGGCTGTACATCAATCCGGCCTTCACGCTGCGCTTTGCGGGATGGACGAAGAAGGAGTCGCGGCCGCTGCTGGAGTATCTGTTCGAGGTCTGTCGGCGCGAACCGTTCACCTGCCGCTTCCGCTGGGAGCCGGGCTCGCTGGCGATGTGGGACAATCGCTGCGTGTGGCATTACGCGCTGAATGATTATCACGGCGCGCGCAGGCATATGCGACGCGTGACGGTGAATGGAGACAAGGTAAGATAGTGCGCGCAAGGCTTGTCGCCGTTTGCCTTGCCGTGATGTTCACCTCGCCGTGCGTCGCGCAACAGCCCTACTCCGCGCCCCGCGCCTCCGACGGCCATGCGGATATTGGCGGCGTGTGGAGCAATGGCGGCGAAGATGTGCGCCTTGAGCAGACGGTCAACGGCGTGCTTCAGACCGTTCCTTTCGAAAACCCGGTCGACACGAACCTGCCGCTACGCGATCGCACGTCGGCGCTCGCATGGCGC
>CALRWU020000182.1:0-6630 GCA_943371945.1 Azorhizobium sp. AG788 | reverse complement strand
CAGGATGGATCGCATCGGCGCCGGTGATCTTCGCCGCCGTGATGATGGCTGGAATGTTCAGATAGGATTTCGCCGCCGACGCCGGCCCCACGCACACGCTCTCGTCCGCGAGACGGACATGCATGGCGTTGCGGTCGGCTTCGGAATGGATTGCCACCGTGTGGATGCCCATCTCCTTGCACGCGCGGTGCACGCGGAGGGCGATCTCGCCACGGTTCGCAATGAGGATTTTCTCGAACATAGCGGCGCCGCTATTCGATGATGACGAGAGGTTCGCCGAACTCAACCGGCTGCTGATTGTCGATCAGGATCTGGGTCACCTTGCCGCCCTTCGGCGCCGTGACCGGGTTGAACGTCTTCATGGCCTCGATCAGCAGCAGCGTCGCGCCGGCGTTGACGGTGTCGCCAACCTTCACGAACTTCGCGGCGCCTTCTTCAGCCTGCAGATAGACCGTGCCGACCATGGGCGACTTCACGGCCCCCGGGTGGTCGCGCAGCGAGGCCTTGCTGACAGGCGCGGCGCTTGCGGCGGGCGCTGCACTCGGCGCAGCAGCTGCGGCAGTCGGCGCGGGCGCGTAGGCCTGCGCCATGTGAACGGTCTTGGCTTCCGGTTTCACAACCTTGATGCGCATGCCGCCTTGTTCGATTTCGATCTCGCCAAGGTCGGCTTCCCGGAGGATCGCCGCGAGCTCGCGGATGAGCCCGGTATCGAACCTGCCGGTCTTCTCGGGAGGCTTCTCGGCCATGTGCGTCAAACTCTCTTCTGTTCGGTCAGGGCTACGACCGCCTGGATGGCAAGCCGATAACCCAGGGAACCAAAACCGGCGATCACGCCGGAAGCTGCTGGAGACACCAGGCTCTTGTGCCTGAATTCTTCCCGAACCCCGGGATTGCTGAGATGAACTTCCACGACAGGAATGGTCAACACCTTGAGCGCGTCGTGAATCGCGACCGAGGTGTGGGTATAGCCGCCCGCGTTTATGATCAGGCCGCCCGCCTGTCTACGGGCTTCCTGAATCCAGTCCACAAGCTCGCCTTCGTGATTGGATTGACGAAAAACGAGATTTGCCCCCGCCTCCGCCGCGGCGGCCTGCGACAGTTTTTCCAGGTCGGCCAGCGTTCCCTTGCCATAGATGGCGGGTTCCCGCTCACCCAGCAGGTTGAGGTTAGGGCCGTTCAGGAGGTAGATGGTCAAGCTCATGGAAGACCCTTACCGGAACCCGATGCGGGGGCCAAAGCCCCCCGCCGCGCAGCGAAAGAATGGGGCCGCGCAGGCGAAAGAATAGGCGAATCCCGAGAGAGATCAAATGCCTGAGTTGGCTATCTGAATTGGTTGCCCGAGTTGGTTAAATGAACCTGTTTCTCAACGGAGAGGCGACTTCCGTATCGGATGCCGCCACGGTGACCTCGCTGCTCGAGCAGCTAGGCATGCCGCTGAAGGGCGTGGCTGTGGAGCGCAATCGGGAAATCGTGCCAAAATCCCTGTATGCGACCACCTCTCTCGCCGAAGGCGACCGGATCGAAATCGTGCAGTTTGTAGGAGGCGGCTGATGCCCGACACTGAAGTTTCAGGCAGCGACAAACTCATCATCGCCGGCAAGGCCTATACCTCGCGCCTCATTGTCGGCACGGGCAAGTACGCCAGCTACGCGCAGAATGCCGCCGCCGCTGAGGCCGCCGGCGCCGAGATCGTCACCGTCGCCCTGCGCCGCGTGAACGTGGCCGACAAGGGCTCGGATCGTCTCGTCGATCACCTCGATCCCAAGCGCTTCACCTACCTGCCCAACACGGCCGGCTGTTTCACCGGCGAAGACGCCGTGCGCACGCTCCGCCTCGCGCGCGAAGCCGGTGGCTGGAATCTTGTTAAGCTCGAAGTCCTCTCCAACACGGCGCACCTCTACCCCGACATGATCGAGACGCTGCGCGCCACCGAGATGCTGGTGAAGGATGGCTTTGACGTGATGGTCTACTGCACCGACGACGTCGTCTTCGCGAAGCGTCTGGAAGAGGCCGGCGCCGCCGCCATCATGCCCGCCGCCTCGCCCATCGGTTCAGGCCTCGGCATCCAGAACCGCGTGAACATCCGGCTCATCGTCGAGCAGTCGAAAGTCCCCGTGCTCGTTGATGCAGGCGTCGGCACAGCCTCTGACGCCACGATCGCGATGGAACTGGGTTGCGACGCCGTCATCGCCAACACCGCCATCGCCGCCGCGAAAGATCCTATCGGCATGGCCCGCGCGATGAAGCACGCTGTCATCGCCGGCCGCGAAGCCTATCTCGCAGGCCGCATGCCGAAGAAGATGTATGCCGATCCTTCAAGCCCGCTGGGTGGATTGATCTAGCGGGCCTCAGCCCTTCTTGCTGACCATCTGCCGCGTCGCCTCGATCAGCGATTCCAGCTCCTGCTGATTGAAGCCGCCAACGAACTTGCCGTTGATCAGGTAGGCTGGCGTGCCGCGCATGCCCGACGACTCGAATTCCTTCAGCGAGCGATCGACATGCCCGCTCGTCTCGGCTTTCGCCATGTCCGCTTTCCAGCGCGGGATATTCAGCCCGATCGATTGCGCAACCTGCTCCAGGATTTCCGGCGTGTAGGCGCTCGACGGCATCTTCATCAGCGTGACATGCATCTCGCGATACTTGCCCTGGTTGTGGGCAGCCAGCGCCGACATCGCCGCGCGGTGCGAACCTTCACCGCGCCAGGCGGCTTCCTTGATGATCAGCTTGATGTCGCCGCGACGGTCGTCGACCTGGCTGATCACCCACGGCATCGCCGACTTGCAGACGCCGCAATCATAGTCCGAGAACTCGATCATCGTGATCGGCGCGTCTTTGGGCCCGATATACGGATCGTCCTTGGCGCTCGCGAGCAGGGCAGGCCAGGCGCCTTCCGCCTGAGCTGTCTGTTGGTCCAGCTGCTTCTTCTCGAAAGCCGTCTGCATCTCGAGCAGGATTTCCGGCTCGCGCAGCAGGTACTCTTTCACGATGGCTTCGACATCGGCCTTGGCCATCTTGTCGATCGAATCCGGCGCCTTGGCCTGACCGGCCGGGCCCGAACACGCTGCCGCGCCGAGTGCCAGCATGGCGGCGAGGGAGAGCTGTAGACGCATGTAGGTTTCCTTCAGGGCCAGCTTCCCAGCCAGTTTGCCGGGCCGAATTCTAGAAGACGGCCTTTAACGCAAAATGGCGACAAACGCCCGGTTTGCCAGATCAATGTTCAGTGTGCAGGGCCCGGATTCTTGAGCGCGAGGTCGGCGAAGCCACGTTGCGCTTGTTGCGGGCGATTTCGCGGGTCGGCAAGGGCCATGATGTCATCGGCGCGTTGCCCGTTGGGCGTATCCAGCGTCAGCTTGTCCCGCGCCCGGCGTGCAAACGTGAAGGCCCGCGCCATGTTGCCGACGATGTAGGCTTCCTCAGCCGTCGCAAGGTCAGCGTCCCCGATCCGGTCCTGCTTGGCATAGCAGACCGCCAGCTGGTTCCAGGCGAACGCGTTGTCGGCCTCCAGTTGCAGCGCGTCCATCAGCAGGCCCTCGGCTTCCTTGATGGCCTCGTCCGACTTGGTCGCGATCAGCGAGCGCGCAAGGTTCACCTTCAGCAGCGCAGCGTGCGGCTCAAGCTCGACCGACTTGCGATGCGGTCCGACCGACTCTTCCGCCCGGCCGCTCTCGAACAGGATCTGACCCTTCAACTCCTGGAAATAGGGATCGAGCGGATCTGCATCGATCAGGCCCTGCGTCATCGTCAGCGCCGCCTTGATGTCGACAGCGCGATAGGCCGCGATGGCGCGCGCATACTTCGCGGGCATCGACGTGTCGGATGCGGGATAGCGCGACAGCACGCGGCTCGGTGGCCCGATGAAGCCGACCAGCTTCGCCTTCATCATCGCGAGATCGTCGATGGTTTGCGCGCTCTGCGGCTGCGCACTCGCGCTGATCTCGCGGGCGCGCTTCGAGATGGCGGAGATGCGGTCGCTGGAGATCGGGTGCGAACGGAAATAGGGGTCCCGGCGCGATTCCGACATCAGCTCTTCATAGCGGAAGTGTTCCATGAAGCTCGGCAGGCCATCGCCCGATTGGCGCGTGGTCTTCAGGATGTCGAGGCCGAACTGGTCCGCTGCGCTCTCTTCGGCGCGGGTAAACTTGAAGGCAGACAGCATGCCGAACTGCGACGCGCTGCCGAACAGGGCCATCGCCGCATCGGGAGCGCCGGCGAAGAGGGCGAGGGCGCCAAGGCCCATGGTGATGAGCGAGGTGTTCTGGAAAGCGCCCATGGCCTGCTGGCCGCGCGTCACGTTGTGGCCGAGCGCCATATGGCCGGTCTCGTGCGCGATAACTCCCTTCAGTTCCTCGGGGTTCTTCGTCTCCATGATGAGACCGGTGTGAAGGAATAGGTTCTGTCCGCCAGCCACGAAAGCGTTCAGCGAGTCGTCCTGTACGATGTAGATGTTGACGTCGGATGGCTTCAGGCCCGCCGCCTCGAACAGGGGATTGCTGTAGTCGCGCAGGATCTTCTCGATCTCCGCGTCTCGGATCAGACCCTGCGCTGATGCGGTCAGGGGTGTCGCCGCCATGAGTGCGGTCGCTGCAATCGCGGCCAGAATTCTGGCGCCCGGAACTCTGGCACGAAGGGCCTTGTTCATCACGCCCATGCGAACGTCTCCTTCAGTCCCTGGCCGCGCCCAGGCTAGTGGCGACGCCCAGGTTAGACCCGGGCGCGCCATACTCAAAGCCGCCGCACTGCAAGGCGATCGCCCCGTAACCAAACTAGGGGATCAGCCCGTCTTGCGTTTGCTCCACCAGCCAGCCTTCTTGGGCGCCTGTCCGTCGGCCGGGGCCGGTACTTCAGGCGTGCCATGAATGGCGTGGCGCCGTGCTTCGGCCTGTTCTTCTGCGGTCGGAGCAGGAGCTGGCTTCGGTTCGGCAGGGGCAGGCTGCGGTGCGCTTGCGGCGATTTCGTGTTCGGGGGCTGTCGGAACCGGAGCGATTTCAACGCGCACCGGTTCAGGAGCGACCGGTTCCACTGGCGTCACAGGTTCCATGGCGGTTATCGGCGGCGCGGCGTCCTCGCGTTCGCGCTCCACGGGAGCCTCAAACACGGGCGTCGCCACGATCGGCGGCGCATCGAGCGGGGCTGCTGTCTCGATGACCGCATCCGGCTCTGCAACAACTGCCGCAATCAGGAACGGTGCCGAAGCGATCGAATCCAGCATCTCGCCGCCATCGGCCGCGATGTCCGGAATACGGTTGCGTTCAGGACGCTCGGCGCGATCACGACCGCCACGGCGGCGGCGGCGGTTTCCACGTCCACGACCATCCTCGCGCTCGCTGTCGTCACGCGCGGCGACCGGCTGAGCGGTTTCCTGCGATTGTTCGCCCGCATCTGCGTCGGCCGTGTCGCGACCGCGATCACGTCCGCCATCTCGACCGCCACGCCGGCGGCGACCGCCCCGGCGACCGCGACCGCCGCGTTCCTTGCGGCCATCGTCTTCGTCGTCGCTGTCTTCCGCATCGGAGCTGGTTTCGTCTTCGGACTCATCCTCGTCGTGGTCATGATCATGACCCTCGTGATCGTCCTCGTCGTCACCTTCACCGTCGTCGATGATCTCGTCGTCTTCTTCCTCGATCTCATCCGGCGCAGGCGGCGGCAGGGGCTTGAGCTTGCGCAGGTCGATCGGCGTCATCGGCTTCGGCTGGATGACATTGCCATCCGCGCGGCCTTCGATGTTGAACTCGCCGGCCTTCAGGTCTTCATCGGCTTCGATGCGCACGGCGACATGGCAGTCGGCTTCGATATCGGCGATCGACGACCGCTTCTCGTTGAGCAGGTAGAGCGCAACTTCGGACGACGCGCTGACGTGAACGGACTGCACGCGATCGTCCGCGGCGCGTGCCTCGATCATGCGCAGCAGCTGGATCGCGGCGCTCTCGATGGAGCGCTTGCGGCCCGTGCCGCCGCAATGATCGCAAACCTCGGACGACAGCTCCAGCACGCCGGCGCGGCGGCGTTGCCGTGAAATTTCAAAGAGGCCGAACTGCGAGATACGGCCGGTCTGCACACGCGCCCGGTCGATCTTCAGGCTGTCCTTCATCTTCTTCTCGACGGCGCGATTGTTCTTGCCGTCTTCCATGTCGATGAAGTCGATCACGATAAGCCCGGCGAGATCGCGCAGGCGCATCTGGCGGCAGGCCTCGGCGGCCGCTTCCATGTTTGTTTTCAGGGCGGTGTTCTCGACGTTCCGCTCGCGCGTGGCCTTGCCCGAGTTGACGTCGATGGCGACCAGCGCTTCGGTCTGGTTGATCACGATATAGCCGCCCGACGGCAGCTGGACCGTCGTCCCGAAGATGCTTTCCAGCTGATCTTCGACGCCGGTCATCACGAACAGCGGACCATTGTCCTCGTGATGCACGACCTTCCGTGTATGCGATGGCATCAGCATCTTCACGAAGTTGCGGGCCTCGTTATAGGCCTCGTCGCCTTCGACGATGATGCGTTCCACATCCTTGTCGTAAAGATCGCGCACGGCGCGCAGCACCAGGTGGCCTTCCTCGTGGATGAGGGCGGGCGCCATCGACTCCATCGTCTTGCCGACGATCTGCTGCCACAGCTTGGTCAGGTATTCGAAGTCGCGGC
>CALRWU020000181.1:0-6683 GCA_943371945.1 Azorhizobium sp. AG788 | reverse complement strand
TCGCTAATCGAGGTGACCCGGAATTCTCCTCCGCCGCCCTCCTCGAAGAGCGCTCGGGCGAGTGGATTCACCAGGTGCGCTTCTAACTTGTTACGGATGCCCCGGCCCCCGTTGGAAAGATCGGTTGTGCAGAGGCGCTTCAGCTCGGTTGCGGCCTCCGGAGACAGGGCGACGCGGTAGCCCTTTTCCTCGGTGTCATGAAGGATGCTCGCCTGCATGGCGTCGTAAATCTGGCTGGCCACGTCAGCCCGGATGAAGTCGAACACGATGACATTCTCGCCGATACGGTTGAGGATCTCAGGCCGGTTCAGCACCAGTTTGAAATGGTCGCCGATCTCCTGCTTCACGCGTGCCTGCATCTCTTCGAAGGTGTCGGAAGCACTGACGTTGGCTACGCGCGCGCCTGTGGCATCGGTGCCGTAGATGCCTAGGTTTGAGGTGAAAACGATCAGGGCCTCGGAGAAGTAGACGCGGTCACCGCGGCCGGAGGTGAGGACGCCGTCGTCCAGAACCTGCAAGAATTTGTCGAGGATACGCGGGTGCGCCTTCTCGATCTCGTCGAAGAGCACCACAGCGAACGGTCGCTCCCGAATGGCGTTCGTCAGTTCCCCGCCCACGTCGTATCCGACGTAGCCAGGCGGAGCGCCAATCAGGCGCTGGTCAGCGTGTTCCGCGCTGAACTCGCTCATGTCGAAGCGGATGTACGAGCTCTGGTCGCCGAACAGCAGCTCGGTGACTGACTTGGCGAGTTCGGTCTTACCGACGCCTGTTGGCCCTGCAAGGAAAGCCACGCCGCGCGGTCTTCCACCCCGCTTGCCGCCACCGATACCGGTCGTGGAGCGCTTGATGATGTCCAACATATGGGTGACTGCGTGGTCTTGGCCGATCACGCGCCGCCCGAGGATCGCGGCCCCGTTTCGGATTTTGTTGTGGTCGACCTTCTTCCACGCATCATCAGTGACGCCGACTTTGTAGCGCCTGATGGCTTCCCCAATCTGCGAGAAGGCGAGACCTTCGGTTCTGCTCAAGGTGGTGATCGACGTTAGATCGACTAGCAGCATCCCCTCAGTCTCATCAACAAGGCGCCCTGCAGCCAATTCGAGTTGCTCAGGCGTCGCCGTCTTCGCGCCGGAGAGGGGGCGCAGGAGACTCGGAGCTAAGGCCGCTCGAATCAACCGATCCGGCGGCGAGATGGGGATGTGCCGCAGCCTCGAGTTATCAATCAGCAACCAGTCGGGCAGGTCGCCTTCCTTGTCTGCGACCCAGATCACCGTGTTGAACAGTGGCGAATTCGCCTCGCCGACAGGGCGGGTCCGAGCGGTTTGGCTTAGTACCAGCGCTCGCGTGAAGGCGAGGTGCTCCGCCAGCGAAGGCGCATCGTTCCTTACCATCAGGCGGGATGCGAAGCCGGCCACAAGCGCGATCGGAGGACCATCGGATAACACCAAGCGATCCATGGCCGCAGAGAAGGCATCGAGCCCGGCAGGCGCTGTGCCGTTCGCCCCCGTTAAGCCGAGGCGGTGGAAAACGGCATCCTGGTCGCCGGCTGCTCCGTCCGCGCGATCCAGGACCCGAAAGCCCCGCACCAAGTCGTACGCAACGACGTCGGAATAGCCCGCTTCGGACAAGCGGGCCGCGAGCACGTCTTCGAGGGAGGCTGTCGTGACCTCATCACCCACTCGCCGAATGTGCAGGTCGTGCACGTTGCCGGTCAGTACGAACTGACTCTTGAGCGGCAAAAAACGGACCAGATCTCGCAGCCAGCGAGGCTCTGTTTGATTCGCGATATCGTTCAAGCCACCCCGCGTACTGCAACGCGCCTCCCACAGCTCTCAATTTTGGGGCGGCGATCAACCAGAGGTCAAGCTTATCCCGTTGGGCAAGTTTGCGGTGGCTGCATTTGTGAGAGGTCGGGCCGAGGATTCAACGGCTCAGCTTGCGGCTTGGGACGAGGCTAGTCGGGGCGATTGATGAGACTTGTCGGTCAGCCTTCCGCTTTCCGCATCTCTTTGGGCGGCCATTCTTGGCGACCCGGGCTTCACCGGAAGTGCGTTTGTCTGCATCCATACTAGGGTGCCGGGTCGAAAATCTGCCGTTGCTACCCGCGCCATCAAATCCCCCTCAGGTGGCATAACGTAGGAGGCGCGTCGCGTCCTTGTACAGCCTCGTGGCCACCTCTAGCGTGGGCATATGGAGGGGCTGATGTTCGTTGCAATTGTGGGGAGTGCTCTACTCGCTGGCGCGCACGGTACGACGCAGTGTCCTGGCGACAACCCGCCTGTCCGGGTCGCGCAACAGAAGACTGAGGAACTTTGGCAGAAGAGTTATTCGGTCGGGGCGCCGATGTCTGTTGTTGTCGGCGAGACCGTTCTTCGTCGCAAACAGTTCGTTCGGCACACCAGCATTACGCCAGCATTCTGTCTTTTGAATGGGATCGATTTGAAGGCTGGGTTTGGTCGTAGATTTCAGGTCGCCGGCGGAACAGTCTTGGTTGTCCGTGAGTATCGTACCATTGGCGGTGTTTCATACAGCCTTGCACAATGGGGTAGCGGGTCCGGAATCCTGATCGACGAGAACTTGAACGTGTTCCCAAAGATCGCGAACCCGACTCAAATCGGTTGGGTCGTGATGGTTCCGACACCCAAGTATTTCAGCGCTCCGCCGACTGTGGACCGAACCTCGATCATTTCGACGACAGAGAGCCCCGGAAAGGAGAATATCGAGCTCGTCTACAATGGGACGGACGGTCAGTCGCTGCGTTTTCAATACAGAGAATACACTAGTGACGACATGGCGCGGCCCGCCTTTTCGCAGGACCTGACTTATCCAGCCAAGGCCAAGACCATCCGCTTCAAATCTTTCTCAATGAAGATAACCAAAGTGAGTGACGACGCACTGGAATTCACGATCGAAGATGATGGTGCTGTTGTCGCCCAAAGGAGCGACTAACCGGGATCAGGCCGGTGGCTGAGATTCGCGTGACAGCGGTATGGCGGGTATCTTTTCTGGACGACTGTCTCCCCACCGGCATCTTTCGATTGAGCTCTCGACAACGTTGGCGCTGTTGGTTTGAAATCTGGATCAGCCGGCCTTCGCTAGCCCCGATGGGGTCTGGCGAAGTATTTGTTGGAGGGTGGGCAAATGTTTGAATTGAAGAATTACCGTTGGTACGGGCTTGGCATATCGCCTACCCGGCCGGAGCTCCGTACTTGCGGTCCTACTTATGTTACGGAAGTGCGGCCTTTAAAAAATGGAAAAAATCGTCTTGAGTTGAGTATATTGTCTCCGCTTCAGCGATCAAATGCCGTCGCCATACGCGGAACATTCGAAGTTATTTCAAGGACGGAAAGTCTACTGGCTGTCAGGACGGAATTTGCAAATGACGTATGCAGGATCGGTGATATTTTCGTTTTTGAGGCTCTCACAGACATATGTCTAAGAACCCATTCGGCTGAGTTCTACGAGAAATTCATGCCCAAGTTCATTGCTGTCGACGACGCTTTGATTGCGAGGACTATTTTGGGCGTGTTTGGAGATACTGAAGAAGAAATCCAGTTCGGCTCGAAGGCTGAGGGAATACCGCCAAGCTGGCCGGATCTCCCTGCAGAAGTCGAAGTTGTTCCGCTCCGCGTCCAGTACGTAGGCTTAGATGCGACAATCATGCGCCGAGGCCTACGGTCAGGGGGTATGTCGAATCCGTGGTTTGTTTATTCGGATGGATCAAAGCTATTGATTAGAAGGGTATTTTCAGGATTCATAATATTTAGCATAAGCATGCATGAAATCGACGGTTCACTGTATTTTACAGATGTATCTATAAATAGAGATTTATCACAGTATTCGTCTCGTGATATTGTAAGTGACATATCTAGATTGTCCGGCATATTGAATAGTGTGATTTTTCGTGAGGACCGTTACGTAATGCGCAATGGGATAATTGTGAGGGAAATACATTCTTAGGCTCAGGGCCCATTAAGGGAATACACGGCAGGGATTTGATCTGATCCACTGGTGGCGGAGGAGCCTGCGATGAGTGATCTGCTCTGGTTGACGGACAAGCAGTTGCGCCGGATCGAGCCGTATTTTCCTCTGTCGCACGGCAGCCCGCGCGCCGATGACCGGCGGGTGATCTCGGGGATCATCTTTGTGATCCGCAACGCCCTTCGCTGGCGTGGTGCGGCTAGGGACTACTAGGCGCACAAGACGATCTACAACCGGTTCATCCGCTGGGGCCGGCTTGGCGTGTTCGACCGCATCTTTGCCGAGCTGTCCGCCAAGGGGGCCAGGCCCGAGCGATTGATGATCGACGCCACCCACCTAAAGGCGCACCGGAGCTGATGCGAAGGTCCGCTTATCGCTGAGGGCGCAACAGCCCCTCTTGGCGCTTCGCGTAATTCGCACCCCTCCCGAAAGCGGACGTTGGCGGCCGCAGATGGGAGCGGCCGTTCCGGACTTCGGCAACGGGTGATTTGGACCGAGATCAGCGAGCTCCCATGCAGGCTAGCACCACGACAGAGGTGCGCAACAGGCCGGACAGATGGCAGCATCCGAGTACGTGTCAGAAACTCAAGAATCCAACTTCCGCTGAGGGGGGCGTCCACAGATGGGAAGCGGAAATCAGCCGAACGACAAAACCATTCCGGCGTCGTTAAGGGCGTCCCCGAGCCCTCGGCCGCCCCCTTTGCTTGGAGACCGCCAAAGCGCACGGGCTCGACGCTCATTTCTTCCTACCGAGCGATCTGATGAAGCCAGCTATACCCTGACGCGTTTGAGGCGAAAGAGTGGTAGCTAGTCCGGCCTTGATGGTACGCGTTTCAAGTTGTTCGATGGTGGCTTTGAACGCTACCCAATCGGCGACGCGCGGCGCCATTGCGTAGAAGCTATTAGCGCCCATGATTTTCTTGAAGCCCGCGATGACTTTATCAATCGCAGGATCATGTTCGGGCTCATACCAAACGGCAATTTGGCGCTCAACGTTGGTCGCCATGAATGGGAAATAACTGTTCACGTTAGTCCGGCACCTGGGGCAATCGAAACGATTGATCTTGTCTTCGAATATTAATCGGCGGTTCTCCGGATACTCAATCCAAACGGTCCGGTATAGGCTGATGTCGAACGCATGCATGCAGCCCGGGCATTGCATCTGCGCCTCAAGTTTCCTGCTCATTTGCTCTCTCCGAGCCCTTTCGGAAGGCCAGATCCTAGCCGCATCAACCGCGATGCTCGTCCCCCAAGAGACTAGGTCGCCGCGCGGCTTGCGTTTTCCTTAGCAAACCCAGTTCATGCTGGTGTCGTAGGAGGACGTTGTCGCCAGTAGTGCTACGGCACCCGCCACAGCGTTCGCGATGTCATCATGGCCGCCTGGCCCGTGGTCAATGCTCTCGCGTCCTCCTCGTGATACTCGGCGCTCTAAGCTGGCGATCTGGTTTACGAGGCCGGCGAAATCGATCAGCTCAACGCGTCCGCTGTTCAGCATTGGCAGTAGGCCTTGATATAGGTCAGAACGGGTCCTTTCCGCCAAGTTGTAGCTCACGCCATGGCGCCTGAAAGCTGCCCGGGGCCATTCGCCTGCATAACGGTCCCCCGTCACCTCCATCAGCCCGTAGAGCGCGAGCGTGGCGGCGAACTCTTCGACCACCCCTTCGGGATGGAAGGGTGCCTTGCGCTCCCGGATGGCGTCGATGATCACGCCATGGCCAGACTGATGGCCGATCGCCAATGTCATGCTGTCATTGCTCCCGCCCGACGGGTCGACGAACGCTCGGTAGGACACACCGGGCGCTGGCGGAACCTCCCGGACTCCCTTGGCTACGCACGCCTCTACGACCTCGCGGGAGATGAAGGCCTCGATATCGCTCCTGAACTCCCCGCCGTATTCTGCCGCGGCAACCGCAGAGTCCCGCTCGAAAGCTCGGTCGACCACCCGCTGAGGCAGGGTCGAGTTAAAGAGCCGGGAGGGGCCCTTGGCTACAATAATGAGAGGGTCGCCCAGATCGCCATAGTCGCGCTTGAAAGCACCGTAGAGCTCCCCCCGCTTTGCATAGGGGCTGGAGATGACCATCAGGGGCCCGCCGGTGGTGGCCAGTGCAGGGCGCAGGGCGTTGAGGATTTCGGCGTCAGGGTTGGCGGCGCCCTCGACCTGCCAAAAGGCTACCTCGTCGGCGATGGCCGCAACGGCGGTCACTCCTCGGACGGTCCTGAAGTTGGCCGGCCGCACTTGGATGTCGACAAGAGTAGAGAGGCGGATCGTGTCGGCCGTCTGGCCCTCGATCAGCGGCGCGAGATCGCGGCTGTGCTCCAGAACCCCTAGGGCGTGCATGAAGGCCTTGTCGGCCTGGGTGGTCGATGCGGCCAGGATGGGGATCACGCCCCGCTCACCGGGCGCTAGAGCGTCGGCATGATCGCATAGCCCGCCGACGTAGGCCGCCAGAGTGCCGGCAGCCCGGGTCTTGCCGCCCCTGCGCCCGACAATACCCCACAGTTCCTCGGCAACATTGAGCGGTTCATCCTGCCGGCCGGTCATCTCCAGCCATAGGGTGCGCTCTTCGTCCGTAAGAGACTCCCCCATGCTGGCGGTCAGCAGCACGCGCCACGGGAGCCACGAGTCCCCGGGGATAGCCAAGCCGAGGAGATCGGGGTCGGCCAGGGCTTCGCGCATCGTTACGGTCGGCTTCATGCGGCCG
>CALRWU020000180.1:0-6689 GCA_943371945.1 Azorhizobium sp. AG788 | reverse complement strand
GCCATCAGAGTCAAAATGCACACGTGCGTATTGGATGTTTCGATCGGTGATGAACTTCGCGAACTTGTCGGCAGTGTCGGCACCGATTTCGCCTTTGATAAAGACGTCCGTCGCGCCATTTTGAAAGATCATCTTTTCCAGCTGGGACTTGCTGGAATCGACCTCGATGGATTGTGCGAACCCTGGCTGGGCCAGAAGTGCGAGCGCAAATCCTGCCAAGCACGCTATCGACTTCTTGATCACCCTCCCCTCCACCTCTTCCCCTCAGCGACCTATCAGCGAAAAAGCTGGACGCGTATGGAGCGCGTCGTTGGTGGCCAAGATTTGTGGCAATGAAAACTGGCGGCGCCTGACCCATTGAGCGAAGCCTGGGCAACCCGGACCCAACACTTCTTGCACGCCTGACGTTGGTTTCGGCGGCGCGGTCCTTTGGCGAAGCGTCCTGACATCATAGAACAACCAGTCTTGCGGAAGTCCGTATCCGCTTTCACCGAAGTTTCGGACGGCCTCGTAAACGGTGCGTCGCTTCATGCTTCCCACCTGATAGTAGACCATCGCGGATCCAAGGACGTTGTCGGCATAGAGTCGATATCCAGGGCGGCCCACCGCATACATATAGTCGTGCAGTATGGCGGCCGGGGCGTAAGGCCCATCGGACGGCAAAATTAAGCGCGCAGGCATCGGGATGGACGCAAAGTCCGTAACGAAGCCGCGTGGGACAACGATCACATGTCCATTGACGCGATCGCACCAGTAGAAGTCATCGCGCATCACATACAGCGGTCGACCTTGACGATAAACCTCAGCAAGTGGCCGGCCAGGTTCTTCCAGGACTCTAATCGGTGTCGGCGGCATGCTCGGCGCCGTAGTAGCGCAGCCGGATGCGAGGAGAATTCCGCCGAGGGCGGCGAGAAGTTTCCAAGCCCTGATTCTATTCACACGCCACCCCGTCATTGTCCCTGTCCATAGCCGGCCGATAGCCAGGCTCGCCGCGGCGGAGCGGTGCCGCACCGGCTGCTCGAGCCTCTGTGCAGTTGGAGAAGTGCACAGGGCCGGCCGACAAGAGCATCTGAGGCTTGCGTCGGCCAGAAAAGGGCCCAGGCGCGCCCCTTCCCCTGTGGCAGTGATCGTCGCCAGTCTTTCGGTTGTTGTGGGGGCCGTGCGCGTTCGTGCCGCTGGATTGAGCGAGAGCGCCCGCAACAGGAAAAGCGGCAGCAATCGCCACGCCCATACAGTCAGCTTCTGGCTTCAACGCTTAACCCCCCGGTTGTCAGGCCGAAACTGCACCCGGCAAGCGGCTTTTGCAATTCCCGCGAGTTCGGTGGGCGATTATGACACCCCCTTAGGTCGCACCGCGGTGAGACCGCTTTGGTCTAGATACCCGCTGACCACCGGAGCGTGGGCTTCTTACTCTTTCCCGTATGAGCAGACAAAATCATGTATCGCTTCGCCAACCGTGTCGGGGATCACGGGGTACCACGTAAAACTATTTCCCGTTTCCGTGATCACCTGGTTGTTAGGCATGTAGAAAGCGCTGAAAAGATCTTGTGATTGCTTAGTAGAGCAGTTATTCCTCGACTGAGTCTTGGACGATCGAAACCTTACGGACTTGTCCTTTGACGCGTCCGACAGATACCAGTACGTCACCAAGTCGCCATTCTTGTTTATGCTCGCGACATCGATCGAGATCAGCGACCCGTTAACATCGTTGGTGACGGGTACCCAATCAGCGGCAACGGCCGCCCCAGTGGCTCCAAAAATTCCGAGCATAGCCGCAATGATCGCTATTCGGCTTCTCATGTAGAGCCCCCCTCCATTCGATACGTTCGCAATTCCACTAGACTTTTCGACCCTTCAACGTTCAGCAGGCCGCGTCGATATAGCATCCGATGACAGTTCGCGCAGAGGCAGCCAGCAAGTCAGCCCCTCCACGAGCAACAAGCTCACCTATCGCTTTCGATACGTCGCTTGCCGTGACCGTCACCAGCCCCCCACCCCATTCAAAGCAGGCCCATTGGGCTTAGTATGCTCAATCGGCTGCTGATCAGTGAGCACCGAGGTTGGAGGTCAAGTTCCACCAAAGCAATCCTGTTCTAGTTCGGATTGTCTTTTGGGGCGCGAGCATAGCACAATCGCATCTGTTCATCGGAGAGCCCGCTCCCGACCAATGCAGTCCCCGGTCTACAATAGGTCGGCTTCGCCAGCGCATCGACGCCCACTTGAGTTCGGGTGCATGCCCCACGAGAGAAACTTGCGCAATAGTCCCCAGGACGCGGGGGGAAAGCGCGATCATAGGCCACCGCATCAACCTGCCGATGCTTCGCCATGATCGCCGTCCGCTTGGGCTCTGCTAGGCGGCAGGCGGTTGCTGCCGTCACGCCGATCACAGAACGCGGCGGCGCATCTTCAAGTGGCCCGACTGGCTGGCTCAGGTCTTCAAGCTGCGCTCGGCAAGTGAAATGGACTTGGCGCAGCCGCCCCGGATCGAAAGCGCTATCGGATGCATAGGTGCAGATGACAGCGATCGCGCTGACGCTGCAGGCGAGCCACTCGATCCATTTTGTCCTGCTCAAACACGTCGGACATCAGCGCGTTGCCAGCCTTCTGCTCGCGGTCGGCAACCATTCAGCGGGCGTCGATCAGGCGGTCAAGTGGGCGCTTGTAATTGTGAGTCATAAGTCATCAGGCACTAGGCGGTGAGAGTCTCAGCTTATCGAAAGCTGGCAATCTTGACCCCAGCCGCTTTCATATCGATCATTAAACGCGTGCCAAAATTTCACCCTCGCGCGGGGCGGGTGTTAGCCAGCCTTGGTCGGACACCGATAGCGGATTGTGGCGGGCTCATCACTTCGGCGCATATCCATGAGCCGGTTACCGTCAGACGAAAGGTTGTACTGCATCGTCGTCATCCACGATGAGCCCTCTCCGGACAATTCGAGGACCAAGGCCAGTTCGAACCGACCACGAGGCACGGCCGCCAACACCGGGCCCCCGCTTTCGTAGTAGCGAACTTCCCTCTCGCGGATGATGAGCCGGGAGTCGTTCAGACCGGTTCCGCAATGCTCCAAGTTGGAATTCCACTCACCCTGAAATTGCTTTGGAACGCTGGTTGGCGCCTGTGCAACGGCGACAACAGGTGAGAGAGCGAGAACCGCAGAAAGGGCGATGGTTTTCATGGCTTACTCCGATCTGCAACGCCCTGCCCGGCCCTGCAGGACATAGAACTTGGCAACGCGCTGCCAGTGCTCAACTTCCGCGTATGAGGCCCCAATCTCACGGTCGCTCCACGTGCTGCGTACCGTCACCGCCTTCTCCAAGGTTTCCCTGGCTAGGGGCGTTATCGCTTCGCGGCAGCCCGCAACCACAGCCTCTGCAACTGAGTCTGCATTCTCCGCGGTACCCACGAGCCTGTATGACCATCTATGGATGCAGCTTTCTGCTTTGACGATAGCCGGCGCATCCTTAATTTGCAGGTCGTTTAGCGGCGTCGAACAGATGTTAGGATCAGGCTTTGGGGCACACGCCCCCAGGAGGAGGAGCAATCCCAGCCCTAGTCGCCCCCGCGACCGCTTCAACTCGTTACTCACACGCTACCCCATCATCGTCTCGATCCATCGCCGGTCTGTAGCCAGGCTGGCCGCGACGCAACGGAGCGGCGCCGGCCGATCGGGCCGCGCTGCAGTTGGCGTAGTAGACCGCCCCCCCTGAGGAGAGCGCCTGCGGCTTGCGCTGAGGGGCTGGAGCAGGGACTGAGCCGCCCCCTCCCCTGTGACAGTGATAACTTCCTGCCTTGCGATCGTTGTGGCAACCCTGCGCGTTGAGGCCGCCACCGTGCGCATAAGCGTCTGCCGGGCTGAGCCCAAAGGCCAGAGCGGCCCCGCAAACGGCGAAGACGAGCTTGAACATTAAACCCCCCGGTTGCTCCGTTCACGCTGCACGCGTTGGGCGATCTTGGCAACTCCAGATCTAGGGCAGCGGATTCTTGGCGAGGAGCGGAGCGCCCGCTCTTACGCGCTCACCCTGGCTCAGAACCAGCGCTCGAAGATCAAGGTTAGCGGGGCAGACGAACGAGACTTCGCGAGTGCCGCCAGGTGCCGCCCAATCCTCTGCTACCTGGCACCCTACAGGCGCTAGCACCCATGCCGCCGACCGCGCCCAATCGTCCGGCTGCCATGTGGCAAAGCCCGCCTCCCCGTCTCCGGGCTTCAGCCAGATCGTGTTGTGGATCGGGTGAACGATCCCCACGACATTACGTCCGCCGGCCCCGGTCAAGAAGACCGCATCGCGCTCGTAGCCGCGGCCGCCCGGCCGACGTTGTCCTGGCACAGCGGCAGCGCGCACCAGCTCCGGCTGAGTGAAGCACGCGTCACGAAGCCGCTGCATGACCAGCTCTCGAGCCTCGTTCTTGGCGCGACCACGACGCCGCGCAGACCGCTCGCCCAGCGGCCAGATTGCAATGCGCCCGATGGTCTTGAGGGTGTTCTTGCCCCGCTCCTCACTCCACTCCTCAGCGTCGGCTTTTGCTGCGATGCAGTCAGGTGTGTTGGCTTTAGGGTCATCCCCCACTCGTCCGGCTAGGCGGCTTGGAAGGGTGTCGGCAGATGCCGGGCTGGCGATGCATGCCGCCGCGATCAATAAGATGGTCAGTTTCCGCCGCATCGCTCCCCCAGACGCTAGATCTCCGCCTTTCAAGGTGCCTAACGAGGGAGCCGAGCGCAACTGGAGATCGAGGCGGCAGCCGCCGCGAGTGAGCGGCGACATTTAATGGGCCCAGCCGTGAACTGCTGTCCGAGGTTGAGATGCCGGAGTTTGCCGAGAGCGGGAAGCTGACGGGAAAATACAGTCGGAGCAGTTGACTATTCGCTTCTGGAGTTCAGCGCTGCCTCCAATGCCCTCTCAAGCGCCGTTATCCGGCGTTCGAGCTGCGTTCGGCGTTGAGCCGCATCCGCCGCCACCAATCCCACAGTCAGCACTGCGCCGGTTATCGCGGTCCACAGCAGGAGAGAAGCCTGGGGAATCCGAAGCCCAAATATTGGGGCGACGAAAACGAGTCCTACCCCCGATATCGAGCCGCATATCAGCCAGAGAAAGGGTGTGAAAAGCACGCCAGTCCAGCCAACCATATCCGGCAGAAGGGTTTTGTCGCCAGTCATTCTTTGGTCCTCCCCGCAGCATTCACCGTAGGGCTCCGCAAGCCGGTGACAAACCAGAAAAAGCTCCGGCGACCGGCCCGGCCGAGTAACAGCTTTGGTCGAAGGGTCTGGGTTGTTGACACAGAGTATTGACCAATACTTAATCCTCGAAAATCTCCGATACAGAGATGAGGATACGGCAGACGACGTTTAAATGGGATGCGGGAGGATTTGGTCGGTCGGGAACCGAACAGTTCCGCTAGTCGTGCCGATGCAGGACCCTTTCGGGAAATTTCTGCCTCCAGGTCTGGATCAGAAACACAGCGACCGAACTAGCTGAGTGCAGCGCCAGCTGTGCTATGCGCTCATCAATCCGTCGGAAGCGACGCTCTCGTCCATGCGCATCGCCCGCATGTGTGCGCAGTGCGCCAATGTTGAAAACCACGGTGTTCAAGCCACCTAAGATCGCGCGCACATCGCTTGCGATTAGGTCGGGAACCCCCTCTTTGCCCGGCGCCAAGCCCAGCGGCTCTCTCACCGCGATGTACAGCCCTTGTATATCCTTTTGCTTGGGCAGATCTAAATCGAGTTCGACCAAAATAGACCTACATACGCTTTCCACCATAGAGCAGGCTGCAGTAACCGCGTCCTCTGGGTCCTCGCCGGCGCTGCGCAGTCCTCGCTCCAGATCTCGCTGGACCGTGTCGAAACTCACCACGGCAGCAATCTCGCCTGCGGCCGTGACGACCCCATGGGCTGGCTCTTCGGAGACGAGTTCGACGCGGTGTCCGGTTCGCACCAAGCGCAGCCCGTCGAAGATTAGAGCTCGGTTCAAATAATCGATAACAGCCGCGTGCCGTTCGGGATCGTGTACGAAGTCTCGTGGATCGGCTGCCCGCTCTATGATGGACTTGATCAGGCTGCTCTCTGAAGTCGCGATTGCTTCGATCAGGGCGGTTCGTGTGGCCGAAACTCGGCTGAAGGAGTTCAGATCAATCGTCAGGCCGAAGCGACCCATCCACTGCTGGATTTTGGGGCCAGTCCGATAAAGGCCCACGACCGGCTCGTAACTATTGCTGGCACCCCCGGAAATCACCTCCACGACGGCATCTATCGATTGGTCGGACAGGTCGATTCGCATCGCATATGCTAACATTGCGTGGTTGGTGGTGCGTAATTGGACACCCTCGGGGGAGGTAAGGACCAATTTGTAATCTGTACTCCATGGGCCGCAGCCAGGCCGAAGTCGCCCTAGCCGCCCGAGCAATGGTCGACCACACCGGCAACCTCCCTCCCCTCCCCGGCATCTTCCCCGACTACCTAGCGCCCATCGCGCGCCAGAACGCCGACGGCGAGCGCGAGCTGGCGATGGCCCGCTGGGGGATGCCATCGTCCAAGCGCGCGCTGCTGGATGCCGGGGTCACCCACCTTTGTCGGGCTGCTCGACGCGCAGGCTTAGTCCGTCCCACGATCCACCATTCACCTCAGGCTCAAACGGGCCGTAACCGCACAGTGGTCGCTCAGGGGTTCGCCGATGAAGACGGCTTCACCGAACCC
>CALRWU020000179.1:0-6690 GCA_943371945.1 Azorhizobium sp. AG788 | reverse complement strand
TCCACCGAAGTGATTACCACGTGGCCTAGGCCCATAGCCGCGACGGTTTCCCCAACGCGACGCGGTTCGTCGGCGTCCAGCGCGACTGGCATCCCCGTCCGCACATTGCAGAACGAGCACGCCCGCGTGCAGGTGTCGCCCATGATCATCAGGGTGGCGTGCTTCTTCGACCAGCACTCGCCGATATTGGGGCAGCCCGCTTCCTGGCAGACAGTCACCAGTTTCGCGTCCTGCACGAGCTTGAGGGTTTCGAGATACCCCGCACTGGTGGGCGCTTTCACCCGAATCCATGGCGGCTTCCGCAGCAGCGGAGTGTCCTCGCGCCCTTGTTTTTCAGGGTGACGCGGGCGAGCGCCGGTATTGTCGACAAGCGTGGGCATGGGCCCCTGTTACCTCGATGCTGCCGTTGATTGCCAGCCCGCCAAATCGTGGTTAGGCGGGTGTGTAACCAGGGTTTGTGCTTTTCTAGCCACAGGCTATGTTACGGCAAAGTTACAAAAGAGCGCTGTGGGGCGCCAGAGGGAGAAGTCGTATGGCGTCTTTGCGCTCCACGTATGATCCGCGCCACGCGGACACTGGCGTTTTCGCCGCCCTTTTGGCGGCCCGCAAGGAATATGGTGGCAAGAAGGTCGTCCTGCACGACGCTGACGACCGAAAACTGACCTATGACGATATCGTCCGCGCCGTCTTCGCGTTGGGCGCCGCCCTCAAGAAGGGCACAGAGCGCGGCGAAGCAGTTGGCGTCATGCTGCCAACCGGCGCCGGGGCGATCATCGCCTTCTTTGCTCTGAGTGCCTACGGCCGGGTTCCGGCCATGCTCAATTTCACCGCCGGCGCCCGCAACATGCGCGCAGGCATGAAGGCCGCGAAGGTCACCAAGATCGTCACCGCCCACGCTTTCATCGAGAAAGCCGAACTGGACGGGCTCGTGGGAGAGCTGAAGTCCGGCGCCGAGTTCATCTATCTCGAAGATGTCCGTGCCTCACTCGGGATCGGCCAGAAAGCCGCCGGCGCGCTCGGACCAGCGGCCCCTTGGATGTTTGCGCCAACCGTCAACCCAGATGATGCGGCCGTCATCCTCTTCACCTCCGGCACCGAAGGCGACCCGAAAGGCGTCGTGCTGACTCACCGCAACATCGTCGCCAACATTCACCAGATCCTAGCTCACGTACCTGAGGCCCTCGGCCCTAACGATGTGCTGTTCAACCCGCTGCCGACATTCCACTGTTTCGGTCTCACGGCGGGCGCCCTGTTGCCTCTGCTGGGCGGCATGAAGTCCGTGCTGCACCCCTCGCCTCTCCAGACAAAGCTGATCCCGAAGCGCGTTGAAGAAACCGGCGCCACCATCCTCTTCGCCACAGACACATTCCTGAACCAGTACATCCGGGCATGCAGTGGCAACGAGCTGGGCAAACTCCGCTTCGCCGTATGCGGCGCCGAGCGTGTGCGCGATGAGACGCGGCAGCTTGTCCGCCGCCGGTTCAATGTCGAATTGCTGGAAGGTTATGGCGCAACCGAAGCCTCACCCGTGATTGCGGTCAACCAGCCCGGCTTCAACAAACCCGGAACGGTCGGGTGCATGCTCCCCGGCATGGAGCTCCGCTTTGAATCCGTCCCGGGGATCGACAGGGGCGGACGCATGCTGGTTCGCGGGCCCAATGTGATGAAGGGATATCTGTCGCCATCGAAACCCGGAGAGCTGCAACCACCCGCCGGCGGTTGGCACGATACGGGCGACATCGTCAGTCAGGATGAAGGTGGCTACCTCGCCATCAAGGGCCGCCTCAAGCGCTTCGCCAAGATCGGCGGCGAGATGGTCTCCCTCGCCGTCGCCGAAAACTGCGCCTCCAGCCTCTGGCGTGAACATGAACACGCCGCTGCCGTCCTTCCGGACAAGCGCAAAGGGGAGCAGATCGTCCTCCTCACGACTTACCCGTCCGCGGACCGCAGCGACCTTCAGCGGTGGGCGCAAGACCACGGGGTCAATGAGCTCAGCCTGCCCCGCAAGATCTTCCAGGTCCCGTCGATTCCCCTGCTCGGCACCGGCAAGATGGATATTGGAGCAGTCCAGAAGCTCGCTGCCGAGATCGCTGCGCGCAATGAAGCGGCGGGGGCCAAGGCCGCCGAATAGCTAACAGACGCAGGAATGGCGCTATTCCTAACCAGTCTTTGGAATGGGGTTATTCCTGCTTGTCTTAACGGGTTCCGGCGCTACCGCAGGGCCGTAAACTCCTTCACCGGCCGCCCCGCCCGGCACTGCGCGACAGTCCTGCGCAACCCAGGCAGAAAGCCCTGCGTGTACGCGATCAGCCTTCCGGCCGCGTCAGCCTTCGTAAAGCGCGCCTCCGCGCTTTCAAAGCTCTTGCAGGCTAGGTCACGATTTCCTGCTTCGCGACCGATGATGCCGAGGATCATCTCGCTCCACCCGGCATCCGCACCTGAACTTGTCTCGTCCATGTCCGCGAGCCGCGCGTTGACGATGCGCTGCTGCTCGGCAATCGCCTCCGTAAACCGCCCGACATTGGCGAGATGCTGCGAATAGGCTTCGCCCACATTGAAGTTCAGCACGCGGGCTGACTCATCGCGATCCTCGATCTCGACCAGCCTCACCACAGCCCTCCTAGCGGCGACCAGCAGGTCTTCACCCTCAAGCGCTTTGTCCACCGATACAGCCGCGGCATAGCCATCGGCGCCAGCCCAGCCGATCCAGTAGAGCAAGGTCGGGTTTCCCGGTGCACGCTTTTCGGCCGCAACCAGGTCGTCAACCGCCGCCCTGAGCTCAGCGTATCCCTCGGCTTTCCGCTCCCTCAGCGACCATGCCAGCCCACGATTGTATTTGGAGATGGCGTGTTCGATGAACGCCGTATCGCCCTTCTGCTCTTCGGCTGGCCACGCATTCACCAGCGCATCATGTGCATCAGCGCCTGCAATCAGCTCATCCATTTGCTCATTGCCGGAGTACCGGTCTGTTGCGGCTTGAGACAAATCCCTCTGAGCCAGTCGCCACGCCTGAGTCCTGTCCTTCGGCGCAACGCGCTCAAGCGCCGCCTTGCCGGCCTCATACTGGGCAGCGGACTTCTCTGGATCGGTATCCTTGTAGAATGAGATCAGGCTGTCGATCGCTGCGATCCGCGCCTCGGTGACAGCGATCTCGGGCGTCTCGCCGAAATCCTTGCGCAGCGCGATGAGCATCGCGCGCGCGCGTTTGATGTTGTCCTTGGCGGCCTTGTCCTGGCCAAGGTTGCGCTCCAGCGGCGAATTCTGGATCTCTCCCAGCTTCAGCAACCCCTGCGCCGTCTCCAGTCGCAGCGCGCGGCTTGCGTTCGGCGTGGCAGCCAATGCGTCGAGATAGGACTGCGCCTTCGCCGCCAGATCAGCGCGCGCCGTCGTATTGCCCGGCACCGAGCGCAATTGTTCGTTGAGATCAAACAGCAAATAGTGCGCCAAAGCCCTGACGTCTTCGAACCGCCGCGCCTCCGCTACACGAGCGCCGTCAGCAAGCACGAACGCAACCGCCGTTCCAGCAAACGCACCCAGTACGAGGACAACGCCGGCTGTGACCGCGATGGCGGCGCGCTTATGCCGGCCAATGAACTTGCCGAACGCGTACCTGCGCCCGCCCTTAAATGCGGCGACCGGATAGCCGTCTCGCCAGTTACGGATTTCGACGGCCATCGCCTCGACAGAGGCATAGCGGTCCTGCGGCGCCTGTGCGGTCGCGCGTGCGAGAATGGACGCCAGCTCGGGGTTTCCTGAGGATCCTTCCAGAAGCGTTTCAGCAAGCTTCCCGAGCGAGTAGACATCGGCGGCGGTCGTCGGTTCGGCGCCCGTCATCCGCTCCGGCGCTGCGTATCCAGGCGTCAAACTCAAGGTCTGTAGGGACGGCGCGCTGGTCGGCGCCGGAACCGGAGCGTCGGTGGCGCCGGCCGGGCGCGCAATGCCGAAATCAATGAGCTTCACCACGCCAGCCTGCGTCACCAGGACGTTTGATGGCGTGATGTCGCGATGCACGATCAGGTTGGCATGCGCGAACGAAACCGCAGCACACGCCTGCAAGAGTTTGTCGATCCGCTGATCCCGCGTCGCCGCGTTGGCGTCAGCCCAGGCCAGCAGGGGCTGCCCCTCGACATACTCCATGATGATGTAGGGCGACCCATCCTCGGTCTCGCCGCCGTCGAACAGTTGAGCGATATTCGGGTGGCGCAACTGCGCGAGAATCTGACGCTCCCGCCGGAAACGATCGACAAGACGTTGCGACAGCAAGCCGGGTCGGATCACCTTGATCGCCGCCATGTGTTCGAAGTCGCCGCGATCGCGCTTCGCCAGATAGACAGAGCCCATGCCGCCCGCGCCGATGCGCTCGGTGATCAGATAGCCGGCCAGCCGCGTCGGCGATGGTTCGTCATCCAGCGCTTCGACCGCCCCGCCTGTCTGCAGCACGATCGTCCGTTCCGCCTCGATGAATCGGTTCACCCGGGCGAGCAGGTCCGGCCGCCCCGAAGTGCGGGTCGACAGCCACGTCTCAGGCTCCGCCGGTGCCGCTTCGAGAAAATCCTCGAACAGCTTCAGCGCATCGCGATCCAGCGAAACGTCAGTCATTCCTGATCGATCGGATTCTGCAGCGCATCGACCAGCCAGGACCGCGCAACCTGCCAGCGCCGCTTGATCGTCGGCTCCGACAGGCCCGTCGCCAGCGCAACGTCCTCTACAGTCATCCCCCCGAAATATCGCATCTCCACCAGCTCCGCGAGTTGGGCGTCGAGCACCTTCAGTCTGATAAGCGCGGAATCGAGCGTAAGGAGATCAAACCGCTGATCGCCGTCGACCCGCGTCGTCAGTTCCACCTTCTGGTGCTTGCGTTTTCCGGCGCCTTTTTGCCGGGCATGGTCAACCAGGACGTTCCGCATGACCCGCGACGCCAGCGCCAGCATGTGTGTCCGGTCCGCGACCGAAAGACCCTCCGCCTGGGCAATCCGCATGACGGATTCATTGATCAGATCCCCTGTCGATAGCGATGTCCCACGCTCCGCCCGCAGTCGAGCCGCGGCGATGGTGCTGAGTTCCGGGTGTAGCCGCGCGATCAGGACATTGCGTGCGTCGACGCTTCCGCCATGCCATTCGGCTAGCAGCTGGGCTGTCTTGGGTTCACCGTCCATCGTCAGAGCCCCACCGGTGGAGCGCATCGCCCCCACGCGCTCCCAATGTTGTTCCGTCAATCGCGGGCCGGCGCAAGCCGTGCTCGCGTCTGCGGAGCAAACAGCCGATGAAACTCACCAGAGCGAAACGTTCAGTAGATAAGGTAAGGCTTCCGCGCGGCCAGCCATGCCTGCTCATCAGGCAAGGTGATTGCGTCCAGGTCGGCAGGCTGGGATGTCGGATCATCGACCCATTCGCGCAGCTGCGGCCCGCCATTGATCACATCGATGGCGAGATGCCCCTCGGTGTACTCGTACTTGAAGTCCAGACCGCGCCAGAGCGGATAGTCCGGATAGAGGTTCCGGATCGCCTTGAACGCTAGCGCCTGCAAGCGCCAGGGCTGGAATCCTTCGTGGTCATAGCTAGGATCCTCGGTGTGGATCTGTACGCCATGGCACATCTGCTTCACATGCTTGTGGAAGGTCGGTTCGAAGAAGCACTCGCGCAGCCGGCAGCCTTTCAGCCAGTGCGGGGCCAGCCTGCGCATCTCCGCGATCACAGCCTTCGCATCAATGTCCGGCGCCCCGAACAATTCGAGCGGCCGCGTCGTCCCGCGCCCTTCGGACAGCGTCGCGCCTTCCAGCATCACCGTCCCGGCATACGCCCGCGCCATCCAGAGGTTCGCGGCGTTCGGACTCGGGTTGACCCACGTCCGTTCTCCCAGCGGCCAGCCAAAGCCCGGACCTTCATCCGGCCTGTAGCCATCCATCGCGATCACGCGATAATCGACCTGCAGCTTGAAGTGATCGACGAACCACTGCCCCAACTCACCAAGCGTCAGCCCGTGGCGCATCGGCATCGGACCCGCACCGACAAAGCTCTCATAGCCGGCCCGCAGCGTGAGCCCTTCCACCGGCCGCCCCGCCGGGTTCGGCCTGTCGAGCACCCACACGCTTTTGCCATGTTCGGCCGCGGCCTCGATCACATAGAGCAGCGTCGTGATGAATGTATAGATTCGGCACCCCACATCCTGGAGGTCGACCAGCACGACATCGAAGGTGCTCATCATCTGGCCCGTCGGGCGGCGGCCTTCGCCATACAAGCTGAACACCGGAATGCCGTGCACCGGATCTGTGAAGTCGGGCGACTCCACCATGTTGTCCTGCTTGTCGCCGCGCATCCCGTGCTGCGGGCCAAACGCCGCCGTCACCTTCACGTCGCCACACGCCGCCAGCGCATCGAGCGAATGCGTGAGGTCCGCGGTCACCGACGCCGGATGCGCCACCAGCGCCACGCGCTTTCCTTTGAGTGGCGCGCGCAGCCCGGCATCCTCGATCAGTCTGTCGATGCCAAATTTCATGGGACCTCCGACGCGGGCAGTTTCAACACGAATCCGTCGATGTGATGGAAGTCAGCCTTCCCTTGAGGATGCGCTAACGCCCAATAGGAGCGTTTGCCGTCTGCGGCCTCGACAACCGTCGTGACCGCCACGGTCCACTCACCGTCAGGCAAGCCCTTTACGCCTGAAAGATCGATCTCGGTCCGCAGGATGAA
>CALRWU020000178.1:0-6704 GCA_943371945.1 Azorhizobium sp. AG788 | reverse complement strand
GAACGTCAGCGAAGACTGCCGGCGACGTGTGCGTGACGCGCTCGAACAAGCGCGCACGAACCTGCAGGTGCACGTAACCTTTCAGGGCGTGGGCAAGATGGCGGGCGGCCATTTCGAACTGATCGGCGGCGGTGAGGGTGTTCTCTCCGGCGCCATCCTCAATGTTACAGACCGCGTCCAGGCGCAGGCTATTTCGCGCCGCGCAGAAGCACTCGCACGCACTGCACTTGACGCCCACCCCGGTCCTTTCGCGCTGTGGGACAGTCGCAAGCGCCTCACCCACTGGAACGCCATGTTTGCGCGCTGCTTCAACCTCGACAAAAGCGTTCTGAACGCTGGCGCATCGTATGATTTCGTGATGGCGGAACTGGCAAAATTCGTTCGTGTCGAGCGACCGCTAGGCGATGACGCCAATGCGCGCGAGATGTTGCTGCTGTCGGATACGTGGATCCGCCTGGTTGATCGCCGCACCTCCTCAGATGGCTTGATTACTGTTGGTCTCGATATCAGCCATCTCAAACGGCAGGAGGTCGGACTGCAACGGAGCGAGCGCCGTCTCCGCTCGATGGTGGAAGAACTCCAGCGCGCCCAGGGCCAGGCGCAGGAGCTGGCTGAGAAATATGCTGAGGCAAAAGCAAAAGCCGAACGCGCCAGCCAGGCCAAGGGCGCCTTCCTGGGCAATATGAGCCACGAACTCCGCACGCCGCTGACGCACATCAATGGCTTTGCCGAGATGATCGCCAAGGAAATCTACGGCCCGCTTGGGAGCGAGCGTTACAAGGAATACGCGGAAGACATCGTCGGGGCCGGTAAGCATCTCGAGGAAATGATCAACGACATCCTCGACATGTCGAAGGTCGAAGCGGGCAAGATGCGCCTTTCGCCTGCACAGATAGATCCGGTCGATGCCGTCGATGGGGCCGTGAAACTGGCGCGCCGACGCGCCGCCGACCGCGAAGTCTCGCTGATCTTCGATCCGGACGATGATGTGCCAGAGATCAATGGTGACCACCGCGCCATCAAGCAGATGACGTTCAATCTGATCACAAATTCGATCAAGTTCACCGATCCAGGCGGTGAAATCCGGGTGACAGTGACCCAGGAAGGTAAGTGGGTTCTCATCCGCGTCAAAGACACCGGAATCGGAATTTCGCCGGAAGATCTACCGCGCCTCGCACAACCCTTCGAGCAGGTCCGCTCGCATGAGGCACGGGAGCGCAATCTGCGCGGCACGGGCCTCGGCCTGGCGCTCACCAAGTCGTTCACCGAACTGCACGGCGGCCACATGGCGATTGAAAGCGAGGTCGGTGTGGGAACGCAGGTTTCGATCTACCTGCCCATCGGCAAGCCTGGTCAAGCCGTCGCATCAAACGGGGAGAAGGCGCGCGAGCACGAGTCGGCCTGAGCCGGGATCTAGTTCGCTTCGGTCTTGCCGACCTGCTGCGAGGGAACCGGTGCAAGGGTGCCGTCCGCTTCACCGGCGGCAAGCTCTTCCCCGCCCGCACGCTCGACTTGTTCATGGAACGGCGTGAGCAATCCAACCGCCGCGGTCGCACGCGCTCCGGGCGGCATCTGCCGCAGATGGCTGATCAGAATGTCCTCGGCGCTTCGCTGCATGCGGCTCTCACGCAGTTGAAAGATAGCGACGGCATCGCGAAGGCGCGCTTCGTCGAACGGTTCCGCCAGCGCCGCCTCGTAGACGCGCTTGCCCGCTTCGCTCAGGTTTTTGCGCTCACCCGACATCGCCATCCAGCTTTCGCGAAGCTGCTTGTCCAGCACCGCCTTGTCGTCTGCAGGAAGTTGCGTCCAGGCGTCACCAACCACGTTCGACATCGGCGCATACCGATCGAGCTGAGCTTCTATGGTGGGCTCACGCAGCGCAGCAGGGCTCAGCCAGCGACCGACAACGACGCCCAACAGCGCAGCGTTCGCCGCCAGCGACACAACAAGAGCTGGAGTGAGTTTGAATGCCATCACGTTGCTAGTCTTCACCGGTTCTTACGGCCGTCAGGTAAATGGAGCCGGCGCCGCCATTCGACAGGGACAGCATGTGGGCATAGTCGCTGGCGACATCGTGTTTCGGTTCACCGGCATATCCAACAGCAAAACCCAGAGCGAGGGACGCAGCAAGCGCTCCGCCTGTGGCCCAGCGCGGCGCGGCGCGGAGGCTGAACACCGGCAGGCCGCGTGCAGCCGCACGACGTCCGGGTGCCGCCGCCAGGACCTGCGCTTCCAACGCGATTGAAACCGGCATGTCCTTCTCAAGAGCCAGCAGGTGATCGAACCCGCGCTCGCTCTCCCAGACATCCTTGATCCGGTGCGGCGCCACCTCAAGGAACGCGCCGGCATTGTCACGCTCCGCCACAGGCCAACGTGAGAGATCAGCGCCGTAGACGCCAAGCAATACCATGAAGCGCGCTTCGTTCATGACGATCCTCAACCTGTTTCCAGACCACTGAGCAAGTCTGCCCGTTCGGTGGCAAGCGCAGTCTTCAACGTGCGCCGCGCCCGCGAAAGAAGACTTTCGAGGGCCTCGACGCTGATACCTAAAATCTCGGCCGCATCCGTATTTGACCGATCCTGATAATAACAAAGCACCAGCGCAGCGCGCTGTCGCTCCGGCAGCTGCTGCAGCGCATCGCGCACGCGTTCACGGCGCTGGCGATCATCCAGGGCGCGCGTGGCGGAGGCATGCCCGTCCACAGTATCAGGGGCGATCTCGCCCCCATGGCGCCCCGAGCGGCGAAGCCTGTCGAGACAGAGGTTCATGGCGACCCTGTGCATCCATGTCTCGAATTTTGCCTGGCCCGGCTTCCACGACGGCGCGTGTTTCCAGACGCGAAGGAAAACTTCCTGGCCAATGTCTTCGGCCTCTGCGGCGTCGCCAAGCATCCTGCGGGCGAGTCCGACCATGCGTGGGAGATGCCTGCGAACGAGCTCCGCCGCCGCACGCTTGTCGCCGGCGCCGACCCGCTGGACCAGTTCTTCATCCGGATCACGCATTGCGTGCGCGCCAATTCCCACCGGCGGTGTGCCGCGAAAAACGGCAAATATACCAAGGCCGAACCGGTCACCACCTTATGCATCCTGCCGCAACATTTGCCGAGCGTTTGTTGCTCACGCCTGCAGCGATTCCCGGATACCCGAAATCTCGTTCCGCTGCAGTTGATAATCAAACGCGGTTGGAGGCGTCTTCCGTCGTCAAGGGCCCGAGTTTTTGGGCCCGTAGCTCGGCCACGGCCCCCTGGACCTTGGCGAGCTTGCGATCCAGCTCGAAAAAATCCTTTAAACCCAGATGATTGGCGAGCCACTGCTTCAATCCGGGCGACGCGACGGATGGATCAAATTGATCGCCGGAAGCGATGCGCAGTGCCTGCTGCAGGTGCAGCTGAAAGGTTAACCCCTCGATGAGCGTGGCCGCATCTGCGGGAGCCAGCCGCCCAGCTCCTGCCAGCGCCTTTACCGCATCAAGCGAAGTTGGCTGAACCGCTCGCGGCACTTCCGGAGCAGCCAGAAGAATGGCGTGCTGGATCAGGAACTCGATATCGACCAGCCCACCTGGAGCCAGCTTTACGTCCCAATTCGAGCGCGGAGGCCGCTCGCGCGCCATGCGACGCCGCATATCCGCAACATCGGCGGTTATCTTCGGATCCCCGCCCTTGAGACGCAGCGCATCGCGCGCAAGATCGGCAACGCGACGACCAAGCTCCACGTCTCCCGCCATCGGTCGGATCCGTGTCAGCGCCATGAACTCCCACGTCCAGGCATCCTCGCGATAGTAGCGTTCGAAAGACGAAAGCCGAACCGCAACGGGGCCGGCCTTCCCCGACGGACGCAATTGCAGGTCCACTTCGTAAAGCACCCCCTCCTCCGTCGGCGCCGACAACGCAGCCACGAGACGCTGCACGAAACGCGCGGCCAGGGAGGATCCGCTGTCGTCGAGGGGATCGTAGATCAACATCATGTCGAGATCAGAGGTCGCCGTAAGCTCGCGCCCGCCGAACTTGCCCAACGCGCAGATCGTCCATTTTCCGATCGCGCCCGAAAAGCGTGCGAGTACATCCTTTTCGCAGACATCGGCGAGCGCACCGACGCACGCATCTGCAAGATCAGCATAGGCAATGCCGGCATCCGACGCGCTGATGACCCCCTGCAATAGCTGGTAGCCGATACGGAACGCTTCATCGCGATGGAAACGCCGCGCCGCATTGAGACTTCCCTCGAAATCGACAGCTTGCTTCAGGATTGCCCGCAAGCGTTGCGCGCGCGCGCCCGCCGCATCTCCTGACACAGGCGCACGGAAGGAAGGCTCGAGCATCGCCTCCATCAGAGCTGGCCTGCGCGCAAGATCGGCCGCCAGCTTTGGCGCAAATGCCATGGTGCAGATGACTTCGCGTGTCAGCGCGGGTTCCGCCAGCATGAGCGACATCACCTGCACGCCGGAATTCAGCCCAGAGAAGAACTCCACAAATCGCTGGAACGCCGTATCTGGCTCGCCAGCCTTGGACATCGCCTCAAGCAAGCGCGGGCCGAGGGATGTCAGCAATTGCTGCGACCGAGCCGAGCGTGTTGCAGGTATGCTTCCGCGATGCCATTGCTGAAAGACATGGATGATGCGCGAAGGATCCTTGAACCCCAGAGCCTCCAGTGTCGCGACCGTACCCGGATCGTCGTCGACGCCCGTGAACACCAGGTTACCCGCTTCACCTGACAGTCGCTCTTCGGTTGCAAACAGGTTCGAATACGTCTCATGCACGAAGCTTCGCACACGCGTGACATCGCGCTCGAACGCTGCTCCATCCGAGTAGCCCGCCAGCATGCGAACCGCGTCACGCCGCGTCGCGGCCAGCGGCAGCTTGTGCGTCTGTTCGTCGTTCAGCATCTGGATCCGATGCTCAATGCCACGCAGAAAATCATAGGCCGTGCACAGGTCGCGCGCCGTCTCGTCGGAAACTAGCTTGGCGTCCACCATCGCCGCCAGCGCATCCTTGGTGCGCGGTGCTCGCAGGCTGGGAATGCGCCCGCCCAGCACAAGCTGCTGTGTCTGCGCAAAAAACTCGATCTCGCGAATGCCGCCGCGTCCCAGCTTCACATCGAAATCCGGCGACTGCAGTTCAGCATGTCCGCCATGGGCATGGATCTGCCGCTTGATCGAATGCACATCGGCGATCGCCCAGTAGTCGAGATGCCGCCGCCAGATGTAGGGCGACAACTCCTCAAGATAGGCTTCGCCCGCAGAAGCATCGCCAGCACAGACACGCGCCTTGATATGCGCCATCCGCTCCCAGTTCTGCCCGACGCTCTCATAATAGCCGTGCGCGAACTGCGTCGAAATCGCAGGACTCGTCGATCCCGGATCAGGCCGCAGGCGCAAATCGGTGCGAAACACATATCCGTCGACGGTACGCTCATCGAGAATCCGTACGAGGCTCCGCGCCACGCGCGTCATCGCCTCCTTCACCCGCAACCCTTTCAGCGGCAGCAAGTCTAGGTCGAAAAGTACAATCAGGTCGATGTCGCTTGAGTAGTTGAGTTCGCGCGCGCCCATCTTTCCCATCGCCAAGACGAACAAGCCCGGCATCTCGTCGCTATCGCGCGTATCGCCGAACCATCCCGCCTTCCATCCCTCGCGAACGGCAAGCCGCAGAGCCGACTGGACCGACGCATCGGCCAACGCGGTCAACTGCTCAAGCACAGCATCCTGTGGCCATGCCCCCGACAGGTCCGCAGCCGCGATCGCGAGCTGAGCGGCTTCCTTCGCCCGACGCATCTGCCGCATCGCGACGTCGATTCCTTCACCTGCAACTGCCACGCCATAAATGTCCGCCAGAGCGCGCTTCGCGACCGCATCCGCGCCCTCCGCAAACAGCTGCTCAACCGCATCGCCACGCCGCGCCACCATCCGCGCGATGTGATCAGAGAGGGGCGCCGCGCGATCAAGCGCGCCACGCCAGTCGCCTGGCTCCGCAACAACAGGTCTGACACCAATGATTTCGAGTCGTTCAGTCATGGCGGGAGACTACTGAATGAGCCTCAACCGTCCAACGCTCAGGCGGCCGGCAGTATGATTTTCGCGCTCAAACCGGGGGTCGCCGGCGGGCCGTCTCCGTCGCCCAGCACAAGTTTGCCAGAATGAGCCTCGGCCACGGCGGACACGAGGCTCAGGCCGAGCCCACTGCCGGGTTCGCTGCGCGATTGTTCCAGGCGCACGAACCGCTCGATCACGCGCTCACGATCCTGCGGAGGGATGCCCTGCCCCGTATCCGCGATTTCGATCTCCACATCGCCGCCGGAGCCATGCCGCGCGGTCATCCGTATGGAACCGCCAGAGGGCGTATACTTCACGGCATTGTCGAGAAGGTTCGACATCGCCTGCGCAATGAGGTGCGTATCAGCCATGACATAGAGTTCGTCCTTCGCCTGACAGCTGAACTGCAGCAGCTTCTCCTCACACACCGGCTGATAGAGTTCGGCCAGTTCATCCACCATTCCCTTTAGATCCGTCCGCCGGAACGATCCCGTCGAGCCAGCTTGCACACGTGACAGCCGCAGCACTGCGTTGAACGTCTCCAGCAGGCTGTCCACATCGCCGATCGAATTGTTCAGCGCCGCAAGCCGACCCTCAGCCGAAGTCTCCTTCAGCCCAGCCTCGAGACGATTGCGCAGGCGGGTCAACGGCGAGCGCAGATCGTGGGCAATTGAAT
>CALRWU020000177.1:0-6731 GCA_943371945.1 Azorhizobium sp. AG788 | reverse complement strand
TGATCATGCCGGCCCAGAAATGGATCGGCGGCACAACCTCCTGGAAGCGAGAAATGAACCTCTGCGGGCCAATCCCCATGGCGCCCCACGCCGCCATGAGACCACCGCCAATGCCGGCGATCGTTGCAGCGAAGGTGAGCAGCGGCGTCATGATGACAAGTGCGATCAGGCGCGGCGCGACCAGCGCTTCCATCGGATCGAGGCCGATGATACGCATGGCATCGATCTCCTGGCGCATCTTCATGGCGCCAAGTTGGGCCGTAAAGGCGCTGTCGGTCCGGCCTGCGAGAAGGATTGCGGTCAGCACAGCGCCGAACTCGCGCAGCATACCGATGCCCACGAGTTCAACGGTGAACACCGATGCGTTGAACATCGCCAGCAGATTGGCGCCGATGAACGCGATGACCAGTCCAATGAAGAATGACAGGAAGCAGACAATCGGCAGCGCATCGAGGCCGACGTCCTCCATGATCGCCACAACCGAACGCCAGCGAATGCGGCGGGGGTTGAGGATCAGACGCCAGAGCGTCGCCATCGTCTCGCCGATGAAGGACAGGAGGCCAAGGAACTCCTCCCAGGCATTTACCGCGCCCCGTCCTGCACGATCGAACAGCGCGATCAGGCCGGGCTGGTGAACTGGGTCAGGCGGCGCAGCCGGGCTGGCGATGCGCACCTTGGTCATCAGCCGTTCGAAGGTCGGGTGCTCACCGCGAATCTCGATCGGATCGTCGATACCCTCCAGCGCGCCGAACGCTCGGTCTATCAGATAGGCGCCCGAAGTATCGATGCGCTCCAGCTCGGAGACGTCGAGGATCGCGTCGGAGGCGATCTTCGTGTTGCGCAGCTTTTCTTCAACATCGGTGACGGTCCACACAGTCCAGTCGCCCGCGACGAGAAGCACCTGCTTCCCGTCTTCGGCCGTTTCCACCTGAAAACGTGTTGAATTGATCGCCATCAGCAAGTCTTACCGGACAAACGTATAGGAAACACCAAACTAGGGCCCTTGCGACGCAGTTCTCGTGAAGGTTGCAGCCGCTTCTTCGCCACGCTTCGCAAAGCAGCCCAATAGTGTTTACTTGCTGGAAGGGCTCAGGTTCCGGAAAAACGTATGCGTGCACTGATCATCACCGCTTCGCTGTTGGGGCTATTGCTGGTGGCGGCGGGGGCGGCGGGGGGGCACAACTCGGTGCCGCTGGAGGCGATGGCGCGGTGGCAGAGCGCTTTCCTGTATGGCTTTGTTCATGTCCTGGCGGCGGCGATGGCAGCCGTCCTGCCCTTCCGGAGCCGGCTGCAGTACGCCAGCGGTTGGGCGTTCATCGTCAGTGTACCGATGTTTTCCGGCGTGCAGATCGGGAAGATCATGCTGGGCGGCATCGCGATGACGCCGACGCCGCTCGACGGGCTGTCGTTCCTGGTGCCTTTCGGAGGGGCGGCTTTCATCCTGGGGTGGCTGCTGCTCGGGCTGTCGGCAGCCCTCGCCCCCAAGCAGGGCTAGCTGCCGGCCGTCTGGCTGGCGCCCTCGGCACGGGCCTGCGCAAGATCGTCCGCCGTGGCGCGTGCGGCAGCCAACGCGGCATCGAGCGGGGCGAGTTCCAGCGTGATCTGATATTCGGCGCTGGCGTGCTTGTTCACCTGCACGAGAGCGTCAGAGAACGAATCCCGCGCCTGACGCGCGTGGATCAGGGCGCCCTCGAAGGCGGCAACGTCGAGCCGCGCCGGATCTCCAGTGTCGATCAGCGAGTGCGCCATCTTGTCGAGGTCGGCGAGCCCCCTGGCCGACGCGTTCATGTCATCCCGCACCCTGCCGACGACGGCGGCAGGCGCTGACTTGTCCGCACCGATGCGCCGCCAGTAGGCGTTGGCGTCCGATTGTTTGCCGCTGAGCATGCCCGCAAGGCTCGTCAGGCTAGCCTCGCCGGTAGCGAGCCCCCGGTCCCGCGCCGACTTGTTGAACGCCTCGGCGGCGGCGTGCAGGTCGGACTGGTCCTGGGTAAGTGAAATTTCGGCCGTGATGGGTTCGTCATAAACAGAAACGGTCGCGCAGCCAGCAATTGGCAGGCACGCGACAAGACACGAAACAAGGAGACGCGATTTCGCCACCGAACCCGATCCTGAAAGTTCGTTGCAACTCAGGCTTTTATAGGCGCGCCGCATGCAAAAAACAAACGCTCGCTGAATTGGTTTGACGCAAGGATGATGGCCGGTAGATGAAGCAAGAATGAATGAAGATCGCCCCCGCCGTTCGCTCTACCCGTCCGTAGAACCCCGCAAGACAGGTCGCCTGACTGTCAGCGGCATTCACGAGCTTTACTGGGAGGAAAGCGGACATCCTGACGGATTGCCGGTGATCGCGCTGCACGGCGGCCCCGGCGGTGGTTCCAGTCCCGAAATGCGCCGGTTTTTTGATCCGCGCCGCTACCGCATCATCATGTTCGACCAACGTGGCTGCGGGCGTTCCACGCCGCACTCAGAGCTGCGCGAGAACACGACGTGGGATCTGGTCCGCGACATTGAGACGCTGAGGGCGCACCTCGGCATCAAGAAGTGGGTGGTGTTCGGCGGCTCGTGGGGGTCCACGCTCGCGCTGGCCTATACAGCGATGCATCGCAAACAGGTGGCGGGCATCCTGCTCCGCGGCGTCTTCCTGCTGACGGAACATGAGATCCGCTGGTTCTATCAGGAAGGCGCGAGCAACATCTTCCCCGATGCGTTCGATCGCTATCTCGCACCGATCCCCGAAGCCGAACGCCATGACCTCCTGACGGCATTCCACAAGCGCCTCACCGGCAAGAGCGCATCCGCCCGAGCCGAAGCAGCTGCAGCCTGGGCGCGCTGGGAGGGCGAGACGCTCTCCATCCAGGGACCGAAGCAGCGGCCGCCGCGCTTCGATGAAGCCGACTTTCTCGACGCATTCGCGCGTATCGAGTGCCATTACTTTTTCAACAAGGGATTCTTCGAGAAGGACGGCTGGCTGCTGGAGCAAGCTGCCAAATTCGGCGACCTGCCCGGCGTGATCGTGCATGGCCGTTATGACGTGGTGACGCCGCTGGATTCCGCCTGGAAGCTGCACAAGGCCTGGCCGAAGTCGCAGCTCAAGATCGTGCCAGACGCGGGACACTCATCCCTTGAGCCGGGCATCATCAGCGAGCTGGTGAAGGCGAGCGACTGGCTCGCGGAAAAACTGGGGTGAGAGACGGTCGGAGCAATGCCTGAGCATTGTCCCGACGATTTGATCTCGGAGATCAACGCAAGCGACGAACGCCTAACGCGTCGCGCCACCGGGCGAGAGCCCGGCAGTCCCAGGTCAATCAGTCGTTGTCAGGGCCGAGTCCGCAAGCTGTGACGCACCGGCTGCGTCCAGCTTCTCACGGATGCCAAGCACCAGGATCACGCCGATCGCGATCGGGATCACCCAGCGGATCAGCACGCTCCAGACGCGGAAGAAGGGCATGCCCATTTCGGCCTGCATCATCTTCTTCTCGATGACCCAGCCGGCGAAGATCGCCATCAGGAAACCGCCCAGCGGCATCAGCAGGGATGAGGCCACGAAATCGACGAAGCCGATGTATTCGCGGCTGTAGACGTAACCGGCGCCGATGACGAAGACCGCAAAACCAACACCGAGCGCTGCGCCCCAGCGGGTCACGCCTGTGCGCTCATCGAGCCAGGAGACCGCGACCTCAAGCAGCGCGATTGAGGAGGCGAGCGCCGCGAAAAGCGCCAGCAGAAAGAATGCGCCGCCAACAACGGCGCCGAACGGCATCTGGGCAAGACCGATCGGAAGGTTGACGAACAGGAGACTGAACCCCGCGCTCGGCTCGCTGCCGACCGCGAAAACAAGCGAGAAGACAACGACCGCCGCCACCAGCGCCACCGCTGTATCCGCCAGCGCAACTATGGCTGACGAGCGAGGCAGATCCGCATCGGTCTTGAGATAGGCGCCGTAGGTGATCATCACGGCCGCGCCTACGCCTGTTGCGAAGAAGGACTGCGCCAGCGCGTCGAGCAACATCGAGAACGAGAAATCCTCGGCGCGGACGCGCGTGAGGAAGGACATTGCTTGTCCGAATGCACCTTCGGCTATGCCGAAACCAAGCAGGATGAGCAGGACGAAGATGAAGATCGGCATGAGCAGCGTCGAGGCGCGCTCGATACCGCGCTTCACGCCACGGCCGACGACGACGACGGCTGCGCCAATGAACAAGGCCAGATACATCAACAGCATCGGCAGGTTGGCGCGCGACGTCACATCCTCGAACCGCGCCTGCGAGGCGTCGATCGAGGCAAGGTCAGCCGAGAAGGCGCCGGACACAGCAAAGGGGATGTAGGCCATGAACCAGGCCGAGACGACGCAGTAGAATGTCAGGATGAAGAAGGCCGACAGCATGCCGAGCCAGGCGACGCCGCCCCACAATTCGCTTTTGCCAGATGCGCGCGCAAGCGCCTGCACGCTCTCCACGGCGGAATGACCTGAGCGACGCCCGATGGCGTACTCAGCGACGAGCAGAGGAAAAGCGATCAGGCCGAGGCACAGCAGGTAAGCCAGCACGAAGGCCCCGCCGCCATTCTCGCCCGTGGTATAGGTGAAGCGCCAGATATTGCCGAGGCCGACGGATGATCCGACGGCGGCCATGATGAACCCGAAACGGGAAGACCAGGTCTCACTCTTGCGGTCGACCCGCCCGGCAATCGTCATGACTTAGCTACCCCGTGCCCTGCCCCGTTTGCGCCTGATATCCGGGCCCGACACCAGCCCGACGCCAGCGCCGGACTCAGAACAGGCCGCGAAGGGTCATATCGTTCGTGCGGTTGAGGTGTACAGCCATCAACAACCCGAATCCGATCATAACCGTGACAATAGCCGTGCCGCCATACGAGATCAGCGGCAAGGGTATGCCCACGACCGGAAGCAGGCCAATGACCATTCCGACGTTGATTCCCACGTAAAGCATCAGGGTCGAGACGAAGCCCGCGGCCGCCAACCCCCCGAACGAACTTCGGGAGGAGCCGGCAATGTTCATCCCCTGCACGATTGCAATCGCCCAGGCGGCCAGCAGGACGAGCGAGCCGGCAAAGCCGAACTCCTCCGCCACGATGGTGAAGATGAAGTCGGTGTGCTGTTCGGGGATGTATTCCAGTTCCTTCTGGGCCCCTTCCATGAAGCCCTTGCCAGCCAGGCCGCCCGAGCCAACGGCGATCATGCCCTGTTGCAGCTGGTAGCCGGCGCCGAGCGGATCGGCCTCGGGATCGAACATCGTGTGGATGCGCTCGCGCTGATAGTCATGCAGGCCGAAGAAATAGACGACAGGCGTCATTACGAGAATCAGCGCCATCACCGCCGCAATGATGCGGAGGCTGAGGCCTGCGAAGAAGATCACGGCGCAGCCAGTGCCGAGGATCATCAGCGAGGTGCCGAGGTCAGGCTGTTTAAGGACGAAGCCGACAGGCGCTGCCACCATCAGGAAGGCGACAAGGTGTATCCATTGACTGTTTCGGCCGGACGAAAACATCTGGTGATAGAAGCGCGCGAGTGCGAGCGGCACGGCGATCTTCATCAGCTCGGACGGCTGTAGCGTCAGCGGTCCGATCGTGAGCCAGCGCTGCGAGCCGTTGACGATATTTCCCGCCACTTCGACGCCGACGAGCAGGATCATGCCGATGATGTAACCGGGATAGGCCAGCGACGCCCACAGGCGTAGCGGCAGCAAGGCTACGACAATCGCCACACCCAGCATCAGGACGAAGCGCCAGAGATGGGCGATGGCATAGCTCGCGTCGATTTTCAGCGAGCCGGTTTCGAGATCGTGCGCGCTTGAGCCCGCCGAAAACAGGATCAGCGACCCGAACATGGCGAGCGCCACAATGGTCAATAGCAGGAACCAGTGCAGCTGGGTCAGCTTGTAGAGCAGCGAGTCCTTGCGGATGATCATGTCGGCTTCGCCTTGGCGTCTGCAGCAGCCAGATCACGCGACTGCGGCACGAACGGCTTTTTCGCCCCCGTGTCGTATTTCAGCGCATGCGCAAGCAAGTCGCGCGCGATCGGCGCCGCAAGGCCGGAGCCCGAGACGCCGTGCTCCAGGACGACAGCGACGGCATAGCGCGGCTTGTCGGCGGGTGCGTAGGCGACGAAGAGCGCGTGGTCGCGCAGCTTCCACGGCAGCTTGTCGTTCTTGATCGCCTCGCCGCGCGAGTTTCGCTCGGAGGCGTGGATGACGCGGACCTGCGCCGTGCCGGATTTGCCCGCCATGTGAGCCCCGGTATAGGGCGCGGGCAGTTCGTTGTTGGGATCGACGCTGCCGCCCTTGAGATAGCTGAATGCCGTGCCACCCGGCTCGGACGTGACTGCGAACATGCCACCGCGCACGGCTTCGAGCACGCCGGGCTTGAACGCGCCGATCGGTGTGATTTCGGCGTCCGGCACCTTGATGCCGCTGGCGATCACAGTGGGGTTGGGCGCCGCCGCGCCGCCCGCTATGCGAGCACACATCACGGCAAGCTGGAAGGGCGAGGCTGTGACATAGCCCTGCCCGATCGCAGCCGAGATTGTGTCGCCGGCATACCATTGCTCGCCGATGACCTTGCGCTTCCACGCGTCGTTCGGAACCGATCCCGCCTTGCCGCCGGTGAGGCCGAGTTCGTAGCGGTGGCCAAGGCCGAAGCGCTTGGCGACGTCGGCGATCGCCTCGATGCCGGTCTTCTCGGCCGCATGATAAAAGTAGCAGTCGCACGAC
>CALRWU020000176.1:0-6737 GCA_943371945.1 Azorhizobium sp. AG788 | reverse complement strand
GCCAGCACTTTTACCTTGGCGACGGTCTCGCCGCGTTGCTGGATGAAGTCCACCAGCGCAACCGAGTCGATCACCGGATCCGTGTCCGGCATCACCACGAATGTCGTGACGCCGCCCGCTGCGGCTGCATCGCTCGCAGTCTGCAGCGTCTCCTTGTTCTCGGCCCCCGGTTCACCCGTCTTGACGCGAAGATCGATGAGTCCAGGCGCGAGGACCTTGCCCTTGGCGTCGATCTTGAGGTCGCCCGCCGTCGTCTTGCTGACCCCTGCGCCGACATCGGCGATGACGCCATTCTCGACCACGACGCCGCCCTTCTGATCCAGCCCGGAGGCCGGATCAACGATGCGCGCGTTGTAGATAACTGTGCGGCCGGTCATGCCTTTGCTCCGGCCTCATTGGGCGTTCGGGCGACGAAGTCCGGCGCGTTTTTCGCCAGCGTCTCAAGCACGGCCATCCGCACCGCGACGCCCATCTCAACCTGTTCGGTGATCAGCGAGCGGGTCTTGTGATCGGCGATGCCGCTCTCGATCTCGACGCCGCGATTCATTGGCCCCGGATGCATGACATAGGCGCCAGGCTTGGCATGAGAGAGCTTCTCTTCATCCAGCCCCCAGAAGTGGAAGAACTCACGTGCGGAGGGCAGGTAGGCGCCATCCATCCGCTCCTGCTGCAGCCGCAACATCATCACCACATCGCAGCCTTCAAGGCCTTTCCGCATGTCCGTGAAGACTTCCGCACCCCACTCCGCGGCGCCCGGCGGCGTCAGCGTACGCGGCGCGATCAACCGCACCTCCGCGCCCAGCACGTTGAGGCACGCCACGTTGGACCGCGCCACGCGCGAATGCAGAATGTCCCCGCAGATCGCGATCCGCATCCCGCCAATGTCACCCACACGCCGGCGAATGGTCAGCGCATCCAGCAACGCCTGCGTCGGATGCTCGTGCGTCCCGTCGCCCGCATTGATCACCGCGCCGTCCACCTTGCGCGACAGCAGCTTCACCGCCCCTGATGACCCATGCCGGATCACCAGCAGGTCCGGACGCATGGCGTTAAGCGTCATTGCCGTGTCGATCAGCGTCTCGCCCTTCTTCACGGAGGAGGTTGCGATCGGCATCGTCACCACGTCCGCGCCGAGTCGCCGGCCCGCGATCTCGAACGAGCCTTGCGTCCGGGTCGAGTTCTCGAAGAACAGGTTGATCAGCGTCCGCCCCGCCAGCACGTCCGTGTGCTTGACGCGGCTGCGGTTGAGCTCGACATACCTGTCGCCCAATTCCAGCAATGTCTCGATGTCGAGCCGGTTCAGGCCCTCGATACCCAGAAGGTGCCGATGGGAAAAGGCGTAGTCCGCCATGATGATTGCCCGCGATTTTGCGGGTGATAGCGAGGGAGTCGCGGGAGGGCAAGCCGCGTCGCGTGCGGCCTATCCAAACAGCCCCGCAAACCACAGCGAAACAGGAATGGCGACCGCGGAAAGCAGTGTGGTTGCCGTGATGTGCCCGGCCATGAATCGCGGATCTCCGCCCATTTCCCGTGTCAGGATGTAGGCGGCCGGTGGCGAGGGCGCCGCCCCCGCAATCGCCAGCACGGCCAGGTGCACGCCCTGCAACCCCGCCAGTAACCCCATTCCGACGAACACCAGCGGCCCCACCACCAGCTTCATCCCCACCGCCGCCGCCATCAGTCCCGGCCTCGCCGTGATCGCCCTGAGGTCGAGCCCCGCACCCACGCACATCAGCGTCACGCCGAGCGCGCCGCGTCCGATGATCGTCAGGAAATCCATCGCAGGGCCGGGCAGGTCGATGCCCGAAAGATTGATCGCTAGCCCGAGCAGACATGCGATCAGCAGCGGATTGGTCACAAGGCTCCGCAACACGCCCCCGAGCGAAGCATTCTGTCCTTCGCCCCAACGCGAATGCACAGACACCGTGATGACATTCACCACCGGGATTCCCGGCCCCATCAACAGAGCGACCAGCGCCGCCCCTTCCGGACCCAGCACGGCCGCCGATGCTGCAAGGATCACGAACGTATTCCACCGCACCACGCCCTGATGCGCGCTCACGAATGTCGGCCCGCTGCCCGCCACCGGCCACAGCGCAAACCCCAACACACCCATCGCTGCGAATGACGCGACGCCCGCGATCGCAAAGGAAACTTCCTCGAACGACAGGTCCGCCCGCACGATCTCCGTGAACATGAACACCGGCGCGAGGATCATGTAGGCGAGGCGATTGACCCCCGTCCACGCCGTCTCCGGCACCACGCGCGAAATCCGCGCGCCCCAGCCGGCAAGGATGGCAAGGAAGACCGGCGCGAGCGCCACCGCAATCTGCATCATCGGGCGTAGTTCAACCGGTCAATGGCGCCCTGCAGGATCCACCCCGCCGCCACCATGTCGATGACCTCGTCCCGCTTTGCCCGGTTGATGTCCGCGTCCAGCAACGCCCGCTCAGCCCCGGCCGTCGACAGCCGCTCGTCCCAGAACACGACCGGCACATCGCGCCGCCCCAGTATGTTCTGCGCCAGCGACTTCGCCGACTGCACGCGCGGCCCGTCCGACCCGTCCATGTTCACCGGCAGCCCCATCACCAGCCCGACGCATTGCCGCGCATCGTAAAGCGCAAACAGCCGATCCAGAGAAGGCGCAAGCTTCTTGCCCCGCTGGATCACTTCCAGCGGGCTGGCGATAATCCGCCCCGCATCGCACGCCGCCACGCCAATCGTCTTCGTCCCCGGATCGAGCCCGAGCAACGCCCCGCGCGGGGGAAGGTCCTGTAGCGATACAACGGCCATCCCCGTGCCCTAGCGAGAATCTTGGCGGCTGTCATTCATCGCGAACCCGTGTGCTTCGCCTATCTTGCCAACCCGGCCCGCCTGATCCCTATTCCGCGCAACACCATCCGGAGGCACCCATGCGCTTCGCCTTCCTCGCTGTCGCAGCCCTCGCATTTGCCGCGCCCGCCTTCGCGCAGGACGCCGTCAAATTCCCCGAGAAGCTGACCACGCCGGGTTTCCAGGCCGTCATCGCTGATGTTGGCCCCGCCTATATCGCTGGCCAGCCGAGCGAGCAGGCTCTGCGCGATCTCGCCGCCAAGGGCGTCACGACGGTGATCAGCTTGCGGACGCAAGGCGAGATGGACAACCGCAAGGCGGTGCCGTTCGACGAGGCCGCGCTCACGAAGGAACTCGGCCTCACCTACGTCCACGTGCCGCTCGGCGGCCCCGACACGCCGTACACGCCTGCTGCTGTTTCGAAGGTCGCAGACGCCATCGCTGCGTCGAAGGGCGACGTGCTGCTGCATTGCACCGTTGGCTGGCGCGCCAGCCAGATGTGGGCAGCCTATCTCGTGAAGTACAAAGGCCTCTCCGAAGAGGAAGCCATCCGCCAGGCCAGCGCCGTCAACTTCAACGGCTACACCCCGCCCGACGGCAAACGCCCGTTCGAGGGTCTGTTGGGCAAATAGGCCGCCTAGTCCCGGAACGCCGCCACCTGCTCGCTCGTCGCGAGCAGCGCGCCGTCGGGTGACCACAGCTTCAGCTCGTGATCGAAGTAGCCGCCCTCGCAGCGGCGGCAGTGGACTTCGCTCAGGACGAAGCGATTGCCAACTGCGGCCATCTCGTCCGGTGTCGCGTGGAAGTGCGTTGTCATCGAGACCGTGGCCGAGCCCGATATCATCTCGCGTTTCCAGATCACGCGAGGCGGGGCGAGGTCAGCAAGCGCTGCGAGCATCAGCGTATCCAGAGGACGGCCGGCACGGTCGCGCGCCCACACGAGCGAACTGGCCGGCTTGCTGCGATCGAGGTCTGGCGAGCGTGGGGTCGGCGTGATCCAGCGTGACTGGAACTGTGCGCCGAAGCCTGCTGGCGGCGCCCATTCGGCCAGCCAGTCGGAGTCAGGCGAAGGCGCTTCCGGCATCAAGACGTCGGTGAAACGCGTGGTCTCGCGCCGCACGCCGAACGTCGCCTGGGCATGGGCACATACCTTGCCGCGTTGGATCAGTTCCGATCGCCAGAATTGCAGGCGCGCGCCGGAACGCAGGAGGCGTGTCGAAATCTCGTAGGGACCGTCCCCGATCGCGTCGATGAACAGGACGCTCAGTGACAGAGGATCGCCATTCGCCTCGGGCTCTATCATCGGCGCCTTGAGAAGCGCCGCGCCGGTCCAGCCGCCGAACTGGCTGCCAAAGCCGCGATAGGCCGGATCGACCTCACCGGCCCAGGTATTGTCGCCCGCAGGCTGGAGATCGATGGAGTCGTCAAAACGGATCATGCGTTGGCTAAACCGCGCGGCGAGCGGCAGGTCAACGCGACGGTTTGATTAGCTGGGCTGAACTGGGCGCTAGGTTCAGTCCTTGCGCTGGCGACGCGGGGCCAGCACCAGCCAGAAAACCGCGCTCGACGTCATGCCGATCGCGAGCACCACCAGCGGCAACCACGGCCAGTATTCCTGACGCAGCGCGCTCGTCGGATCCAGCGACAACAGTCCAGCCGACAGCGCAATCGCCGGAATGGCGCCGGTCAGCACCATCGCGGCGGGCCTGCGCGGAGGCGGGCTATCTACCACCACTTCTCCGGCCGCGCCTTGAAGCCGGCGGCGTCTTCGATCGCGGCGGCGACTTTGAAGCAGGACTCCTCGTCAAGCGCCTTGCCGATCACCTGCAGGCCGAGCGGCAGGCCCTGACCGTCCAGACCAGCCGGAAGCGCCAGCGCAGGCAACCCGGCGAGGTTGGCGGTGACGGTGAAGATGTCGTTGAGATACATCGCAACCGGATCATCGCCCTTCTCGCCATAGCCAAACGCCGCGCTCGGCGTGGCTGGCGTCAGCAGCGCGTCGCACTGTTTGAAGGCTTCCTCGAAGTCCTGCAGGATGCGGGTGCGGACCTTCTGGGCGCGAAGATAGTACGCATCATAGTACCCGGCGCTCAGCACGTAGGTGCCGATCAGCAGGCGACGCTGGACCTCTGCGCCGAAGCCCTTCGCGCGGGTTGTCTCATAGGTCGAGGTCAGTGAACCGTCGCCGCTCTGCCGTGCGCCGTAACGGATGCCGTCATAGCGGGCGAGGTTGGACGAAGCTTCGGCCGGCGCAACGATATAGTAGGCCGGCAGGGCATATTTCGTGTGCGGCAGGGAGACATCGACGATCTCGGCGCCGGCCGCCTTCATCCAGGCGATGCCTTGCTGCCAGAGCTTCTCGATCTCTTCCGGCATGCCCTCGACGCGATACTCTTTCGGCACGCCGATCTTCATGCCCTTGACCGATGCGCCGACCGACTTCGTCCATTGCGGTACGGGCAGGTGCAGGCTGGTGGAGTCCTTCTTGTCGCCCGAGCACATAACTTCCAGCATCAGCGCGGCGTCTTTCACCGTTTTCGCCAGCGGTCCGGCCTGATCCAGTGAAGACGCAAACGCCACCATGCCATAGCGGCTGGCGCGACCGTAGGTCGGCTTGATGCCGACAATCCCCGTGAACGCCGCCGGCTGGCGGATCGAGCCGCCGGTGTCGGACGCTGTCGCTGCAAGGCAGAGATCCGCGGAGACGGCGGTGGCCGAGCCACCCGACGATCCGCCGGCGGTCAGCTTCACGTTCGATTTCTCGCGACGCCACGGATTGGTCGGCGGACCAAAGCGCGAGGTCTCGTTCGACGAGCCCATGGCGAACTCGTCCATGTTGAGCTTGCCGAGCATCACCGAGCCTGCGTCCCACAGGTTCTGCGTGACCGTGCTCTCATAGGTCGGCGTGAACTCGCCGAGGATGTTGGAGCAGGCGGTCGTCCGCACGCCTTTGGTGCAGAACAGGTCCTTGATGCCGAGCGGCGCGCCTTCGAGCGTGCCGCCCTGGCCCTTGGCGAGCTTCGCATCCGAAGCCTTGGCCATGTCGATCGCCTTGTCTGGCGTGACGACCACATAGGCGTTCAGCGTTTCGTTCGACGCAGCAATGTTGTCGAGGAAAGCCTGCGTGATTTCCTGCGACGAGAACTTCTTCGCCTTCAGGCCATCGACTGCGTCGGAGAGGGTGAGCTGGGTGAGGTTGGTCATCTATAGGATCTTCTCGAAGAAAAAGCTCAACGGGTGTTCGGAGTGTTTGCCGTAGGCGCTGCGTCGGACGAAGCCTTGGGTCTCGTAAAGCCGCAGCGCTTCGGGTTGTCGCGGTCCGCACATCAGGACCAGCTTCTGCGCGTTGCGCTGTCGCGCGATCTGTTCGAGCCTGGTGAGCACCAGTCGGGAGAGTCCGCAGCCACGGAATGCCGGCAAAACCAGCATCCGCTTCACTTCCAGCGCATCGAAGCCATCAACTTGCCCATGCGCCATCAACGCGCCGCAAGCCGCAGCTTCGCCGTCGACGCGGGCGAGGACGAGCACGCCATGCTGCGCCAGTTCCTCGGTCGTGGTCGGAAAGATGCCGTTATCGGCGTCTTCAGGATACAGGCCGAACGTAATCTCCGCCATGATGTCGGCTAAGGCGACGGCATCTGCCGAACGAGGATCCTCCTCGCAGAGCGTCGGCGCATGCAACAGATGGGAGGCCAGCGCTGTCATCAGGCGGCCTTTGCAGCTGCGACTGACATGTCGTGGCCAAACGCCGCGAAGAGGTCGAGCGCCCTGTCCAGGTCGATACCCTCGCGCTGTTCAACGATCAGGGGATGGTCAGGCCGGTTCGTGTAGGGTTGCGGGCCCGTCAGCAGCAGGAGAGGCGGGCCGCCATCTGCCTGTTCGAATGCGAAGCCGACCAGATTGGA
>CALRWU020000175.1:0-6737 GCA_943371945.1 Azorhizobium sp. AG788 | reverse complement strand
TTTAGGCGTTAGCTTGCAGGCGCGGGCGCCTTGAGCGCGGCGCGGATCAGCACGGACTCGGTCGCCTGTTCTCCGACATCGCGGGCGGCTGTGGCGACGGCGCGTGACGCGTCGCCTGGCGTGTAGCCGAGATTGACGAGGGCCGAAGTCGCGGCGGCGCGGGCGCCAGTTGCAGGTGTCGGCGCAGTCGCCAGGGCGGCGCCGAGGCCGGACGCGAACAGGCCCATCGGCGGCGGCTTGCCCTTGAATTCGGTCACGATGCGCTCGGCCAGTTTCTTGCCGACCCCGTTGGCGCGCGAGATGGCGGCGGTATCGGCAAGCGCGATGGCGTCCATCAGCTGGGCAGTAGTGAGCGTATCCAGAATTGAAAGCGCGACCTTCGCGCCAACGCCGGGAGCATCCTGCAGGCGAGAGAACCAGGCGCGATCTTCGGCAGCGACAAACGCGAACAGGCGGATGGCGCTTTCGGACATCTGGGTTTCGACGTGGAGTTCCGCAACCTCCCCAACTGCGAGCTTGGAGAGCGAACGTGAGCCCGCGTGCACGAGATAGCCGACGCCGTTGACGTCGATCAGAGCCTGGCCTTCGCCAACGGCAGCGATTGTTCCGCGAAGCCTGCCGATCATGCCTTTAGCCTCTGGCCAGCAACGGGTCGATGGTGAGCGCCGCAGATGGCGACGGCGAGCGCGTCTGCCGCGTCGGCGGAGACATTACCGGCTTTCGGCAGCAGACGACGCACCATGAAAGCGACCTGATCCTTGTCCGCACCGCCTGTGCCGACGACGGAGAGCTTCACTTTTCGCGCGGCAAATTCATGAACCTTCAGCCCGGCGCCAGCGAGCGCGGCCATGGCGGCGCCGCGGGCCTGGCCCAGCAGCAGCGTAGATTTCGGGTTGATGTTCACGAAGGTCTCCTCGACCGCCGCCTCGTCGGGCTGGTGCTGATCAACCACGATGCGGAGTTGGGCGGCAAGGTCGGCCAGCCGGTCGGCGAGATCGGCCTTGGTGTCGGGATGGATGACGCCATGCGCGACCCAGGCGAGGCGCGGTCCGTCCATGGTGATCACGCCCCAGCCGGTGTGGCGGAGGCCGGGATCGACGCCGAGGATTCGGATCACCTGATTCATTTCGCCAGACTCATCTTGGCAGATTGGCAGACATCGAACGTATTGAGAACACGCCAGAAGTTAATGGGGCGGAAACCAACGCGCCCGAGCCTGTGCATATGACGTTTTCACCCCTCTCCCTGACGCGACGGTCGGCCCTGAAGCTGGGGCTTGGCGGACTCTCCGCCGCTGGACTGGCACAACCGGCGTTTGCTGCGCCGGGCATCAGCTATCCGATGCGGATCGCCTATGCGCGGCTCTCCCCCGCCGGGTTTGTGCAGATCCGGTCAGACGAGCAGGAGGCGTGGACCCGCATGGCGACGCGGCTCGGCGGGTTGATCTCGGCGCTCACGCCCTTGCAACCGGCCGGCATGCTCGGCGGCGGACTGCCGAAAATCGAGGGCAACTCCAACTGTGTCCTGGTGGCGCGCCAGATGGCGCAGGACGCCGGCTTCAATCAGATGATCCTGTATGCGACGCTGGACGGGCAGCCGGCGCGCGAGAGCCACGACAACTGGTTCTGGCAGACCTTCAACGACCTGCTGGCGGACATCGCGAAGGATGGGCGCGCGACCGGCGAGGCGCAGCTGCTGCTGACCGGCGGCGGCATGCCGCTGGCGAGCGCAACAGCAGATGCGGCCCCGCGCGACCTGCTCAACCTGTTCGACGGCGGGCGCAATCCGGAGCGCGAAGTTCTGGGCCAGCTGGTCGGCGCGATGGAACGCCAGCTGCAGGACATGGCGCGCAGCGCCTATGAAGGCAGCCGTTCGATCAGCGACTGATTCTTGCGCATGACCATGACTTTTGAGTGAGACGGCCTAGCCAGCCACTGCTCCGCCGCTAAGGTCTGCCCTCGTTTTCGTGGAGGGCTGCATGCGGCGCGTTCTGATGACATCACTTTGCGTGACGGCGCTGCTGGCGGCGTGCGGAACTGTCGATCAGGGGTCGAGCGTTCCACCGGCGGTGTTCGATACGGCGACGACATCCCAGATCGCGACCAATCCCCTGCTCGCCACATGGACCGGGCCACACGGCGGCGTGCCGGCGTTCGACAAGATGGACCTCACGCAGTTGAAGCCGGCCATCACAGCCGGGATCGCGGCGCACCTCGCGGAGATCGACGCGATCGCAACCAATCCTGCGAAGGCTTCGTTCGCCAATACGATCGAGGCGATGGAACGGGCTGGCGAACCGCTCGACAACGCGATGACGTATTACAGCATCTGGGGATCGAACCTGTCGTCGCCGGATTTCCGCAAATTGCAGGGCGAGATATCGCCGATGCTGGCGGAGTACCAGTCCAAGATCACGCAGAATGCGTTGCTGTTTGCGCGCATCAAGGCGCTGCACGATGACACACGACTGAAGCTGACGCCGCATCAGGCGCGTTTGTTGAAACTTATCTATGACCGCTTCCAGTTGAACGGCGCGGAGCTGACCGGCGAGAAACGCGATCGCTATGCGGCAATCAACAAGGAGGTGGCGGAGCTGCAGACGAAGTTCTCGAACAATCTGCTGGCGGACGAGGAAGGCTGGGTCACTTACCTCACGCCCGATCAGATCGGCGGATTGCCGGCGAGCTATGTGGCGTCTGCCAAGGCCGCGGCGGATGGGCTGGGCAAGCCGGGGATGTATGCCGTGACCAATACGCGGTCGTCCATGGACCCGTTCCTCACCTATTCAACCGAGCGCGCGCTGCGTGAGAAAGTATGGCGCAACTACTATTCGCGCGGGGACAATGGCGATGCGCACGACAACAATGCGGTGATCACGCAGATCCTGAAGCTGCGCAATGAACGGGTGCATTTGCTCGGCTACAATACGTATGCGGACTGGCAGCTGCAGGACAACATGGCGCCCTCGCCCGCCGAGGCGACCAAGTTGATGGAGGCTGTGTGGCGCCCGGCGGTGGCGCGCGCGAAGGAAGAAGTCGCGGACATGCAGGCGCTTGCCAATTCGGAGAATGCGAAACTCACGATCGAGCCGTGGGACTATCGGTTCTATGCAGAGAAGGTCCGCAAGGCGAAGTACGATCTCGATGGCGAGCAGGTGAAGCCATACCTGCAGCTGGATAAACTGCGCGAGGCCATGTTCTTCGTTGCGGGAGAATTGTTCGGCTTCAATTTCACCGCCGTGCCAGCCGGCACGATCCCTGTCTTCCATCCGGATGTGGGCGTGTGGGAGGTGACCGACAAGGCCTCGGGCAAACACATTGGCTACTGGTATCTCGACCCGTATGCGCGGGCCGGCAAGCGCTCGGGCGCGTGGGCGTCGGGCTATCGCTCGCACGCGACATTCGATGGACCGGTGACGACGCTGGTGTCGAACAATTCCAACTTCGTGAAACCAGCGCCGGGCGAGCCGCTGCTGATCTCGTTCGACGATGCGACGACATTCTTCCACGAGTTCGGCCATGCTCTGCACGGATTGTCATCCAGTGTCGAATATCCGGGACTGAATGGCGGGGTGCGCGACTACACCGAATTCCATTCGCAGCTGCTGGAACACTGGCTGCTGACGGACAAGGTGGTGGCGACGTATTTCCGGCACTACAAGACGGGCGAGCCGATGCCCAAGGCGTTGATCGACAAGATCCACAAGGCCGCAACGTTCAATCAGGGCTTCGAGACGGTTGAGTTCCTGGGCTCGGCCATCATGGACATGCGGTATCACACGGTTGACCCGACACATCTCGACCCGCGCGCGTTCGAAAAGGCTGAGCTCGCCAAGCTCGGCATGCCGAAGGAAATTCCGATGCGGCATCGCTCGACGCAGTTCGGGCATATCTTCTCGAGCGAGGGATATGCGGCGGGCTACTACGGATATCTCTGGGCCGACGTGCTGACGTCCGATGCGGCGGAGGCGTTTGCGGAGGCACCGGGCGGGTATTACGACAAGGCGCTGGCGGCGAAGATGGTCGCGAACCTGTTCACGGTGCGCAATGCGGTGGATCCCGGCGAAGCGTATCGTGCGTTCCGGGGGCGCGATGCGACGATGGACGCGTTGTTGCGGGATCGCGGCTTTCCGGTTCCGGCGCCAGCAGCGGGGCAATAGGTCCCCGCTATTTGCGGCCGATCGTCAGCCTGCGCTTTGGCTTCTGCCGCGGGGCGTGGAACCAGTCGATGACGTAGTCGAATGCGTCCTCGTCGGCGATACCCTCCTCCGTGCGCGTCTTGTTGCGAACGGAGTAGCCCTCGCTGTGCACCAGTTCAGGATCGCCGCTGACGAGGTGGTGCCAGGCGTGCAGGTCCTTGCCTTCATGGATCATGCGGTAGGCGCATGACTGGGGCAGCCAGTCGACCGTGGCGACGATCTCCGGCGTAAGCTTTACGCAGACGGGTACGTACTGCTTGCGGTTAGGATAGTCCTTGCACTGGCAGGTCTTGCCATCGAGCAGCTTGCAATGGAGCTTCGTGAAGTAGAGCTCGTTGGTGGTCTCGTCCTCGAGCTTCACGAGGCAGCATTTGCCGCAGCCATCGCACAGCGACTCCCACTCGGCGGCGGTCATCTCGGGCAGCGTCTTGGTCTTCCAGAATGGCAGGTCATCGGACATGGAGCGCTTATAGGCGGGATTGATCCGGGCTGCACCTGCGACCGTGAGCCCGCAATCGGACCGGCCACGCCGTCCGGTATGCTGTGGCTCTGGGTCTCCAGATAGGTGGAGGGCCCGGGGACGCGGGATGCCCCGCGTGAATTTGGGCAGCGCCTTTCGGCTCTACCGGTAGACAAAGAAAAGCGCGGATCCCACGTCCCCGACAGATGGTCTACGGTGGCGGGGTAGCATCGGGGTTTTTCACCCGCCTGCGCCTATTGTCGCCGCCGACGTGGAGGTCGCGGTAGTTCAGCCGCGATCCCTCGTACACTCCCGAACTTAGCCATTACAGCAACACGCACGGGCTCTTCACGCTCATCTGTGTCCGATCCCGCGCCGTTGAACAGTTGCGCAACTGCCCTCCTGCGAGATGGATGCACGCAGTATCCCACGGAATTGAAAGTGTAGGATTGAGAGAACGATTTTCAGGGCTGTTTTCGACGCAAGCCGTTGGAATTGCTGAGGTCTGTCAAAAACGCGCGTGTGCAGATTCGGCGGATAAGTCGCTCAGCCGACAGCGTAAATCCGCGAGATATTGCGCAGTGGCGCGGCCGAGCCTAGATGGGACAAAGATGACCAGTAGGGGGACAAATGGACGTCAACGCAGGTCGCAAGACGAGTTTCGAAGAGCACATCGGACGCTTGCTTGACGTAACAACATTGGCCGGCCGCAAGATTCTCGAAATAGGCGGTGATCGCTGGAGATACATGTCGAACCGCTTCGTGGAACTCGGGGCCGATCAGATCGACACGATCAACATTGTGCCTGCGTGGCCAGACAAGGTGTTCATCGCTCCCAAAATATTTAGCCAGAAATTGGACTGCAGAAAGCTGACAGACGCATACGAGGAAGACTCATTCGACTTGGTCTTTGGCGTTGCGGTCGGCGAACACATCACCGGCATTGATGCGTTTCTAGAACAGGCGAAAAGGGTCTTGCGTCCGGGTGGACTTCTCTATCTTCACGGCGGGCCCATATGGAGTTCCGGCAAGGGACACCATCTCTTTCATCGATTTGAAGGAAGGCACTACAAGTTCTCGGACAAGGACTGCCCGGTACTAGGTTGGGAGCACCTGATGAACGATGCCGCGAGTTTGGCGGCGCTTCTCGAGGAGCGAGGCCTGCCCGTTAGTCACGCCGAAAGCATTGCACGGTGGATCTACGAAACGACGGATCAAAACCGCTACTGCTATAGTCATATCTGTTCATTCTTCGACAATAGCGGTCTTGAACGCGTGCTTCGGCATGACAACGCATTTGGCGCGCCCAATCCCGACCAATTGAGCGCCATGGTTGCGCGTGGATACTCTCAGGATGAACGCTTCGATGTGAGTGGCGTCACACATGTGATGCGCAAGACCTGAACGACACCAGCTGGGCGACTACCTCATCGCTGTACGCAACCCAGGCTGCGCGTTGGCCTCTCACTCATCACATTACTTGGTGCCGAACATGCGGTCGCCGGCGTCGCCGAGGCCGGGGACGATGTAGCCGATAGCGTTGAGGTGGCTGTCGATGGCGGCGGTGAAGATGGGGACGTCGGGGTGGGCGGCGGCGAATTTCGCGAGGCCTTCGGGCGCTGCGAGGAGGCAGAGGAAGCGGAGCTTGTTGGCGCCGCGCTGCTTCAGGCGCTCGACGGCGGCGATGGCGGAGTTGCCGGTGGCGAGCATGGGATCGACCACGATGACGAGGCGGTTTTCGAGGTCGGCCGGCGCCTTGAAATAGTATTCGACGGGTTCGAGCGTGTCGTGGTCGCGGTAAAGGCCGACATGGGCGACGCGCGCGGCGGGCACCAGATCCAGCATGCCATCCAGAAGCCCATTGCCGGCGCGCAGGATGGAGGCGAAGACCAGCTTCTTGCCCTTGATGATCGGCGCGGTCATCGGGCCCATAGGGGTTTCGATGTCGGTGGTTTCGAGTTCGATGTCGCGCGTGACCTCATAGCAGAGCAGCGTCGCGATCTCGCGCAGCAGGGTACGAAAGCCGGCGGTGGACGTGGTCTTGTCGCGCATCAGCGTGAGCTTGTGCTGGACCAGCGG
>CALRWU020000174.1:0-6744 GCA_943371945.1 Azorhizobium sp. AG788 | reverse complement strand
GCTGCCTGTTCGCACACGGGAGTGGTGAATTGGCCTTCCAGCCAGCTGCGTCCCTGCTATGCAGGGTGCGGGTGGGCTTCGGGGTGATTCACGATGAAACGAGCGATCATCGCCTGCGTGGCGGCTTTGACGTTGTGTTCCGGCTGCATCCTGGACGACGAGTTCTGGGATGACGGCTACGATAGCGGCTATGACAGTGACTGGGACGATTGCGACTGCGACGACGAATACTTCAGCGCCGCCAAGCCGGCCGCGTTGCCAGATGTCGCGCCGGTCGAAACGGCTCGCTAGAGCCTACAGGCCCCTGCGGCGGAGCCGCTAAAGACCGACGTCGAATTTCTGGTCCATCGTCTGCGCGGGCTTCATACAAGCCCCGCCCACAGGCTTGGCCGGAACGCCCGCCACCGAGCAGCGTGGCGGCACATCGCTCAGCACCACCGAGCCGGATCCCACACGCGCTTCATCGCCGATGCGGATATTGCCCAACACCTTTGATCCAGCGCCGAGCAGCACGCCATTGCCGATCTTCGGATGGCGATCCGTGTGCACCTTGCCCGTGCCGCCCAGCGTCACGCCATGCAGCATCGACACGTCATCGCCCACGCGCGCGGTCTCTCCGATCACAATTCCGGTCGCATGGTCGATAAAAACGCCCGAGCCGATCGGCGCTGCGGGATGGATGTCCACGCCATAAAGTTCAGACGTGCGCGACTGGAAGAAGAACGCCAGCGTCTCGCGCCCTTGTCCCCACAGGAAGTGCCCCACGCGATGCGTCTGCAGCGCGAGGTATCCCTTGAAGAACAGGAAGGGCTGCAGCGTCGAGCGCGTCGCCGGATCGCGATCCAGCACGGCCTGCAGGTCTCGTTCCGCCGCCGCCACGATCGAACGATCGCGCACATAGGCTTCCTCGAAGATCTCGCGGATCGCCATCGCGCTGATGTCCGGCCCGCCCGACTTCTGCGCCAGCTGGTAGCAGAGCGCGTCGGAAAAATTCTCATGGTTCAGCACCGTCGCCGCCAGATAGCTCGACAGCGCCGGCTCCTGCTCGGCCGCCTGTCGCGCATCGAAACGCAGCTTCTGCCAGACCGGCGCAGGCGCGCCCTTCGTTTGGATGGAGGCCGTCATGGTGTCTCTCCCACTAGTCCTGAACAAGGATGCGGCCGGTCCGCCCCTCGTCCGTCCGTCCAGACATTACGCCTGAATCAACGCCGACAGCTCACGCGGCAAGCCCCCGGTGCGAAGGAGATGGTCGGCCTTCAGCAGCATCACAAGAGAGAATCCGTCGGTAATCTCCCCGGAGACCGCCATTTTCACGGCATCTGCGAACGGAACTCTTCGAAGCGATAGTTCCTCTGAACTGTCCGGCGCAAAACGCGTCTCCGGAGACAGGTTCCAGGCCATGAAGGCATAGGCCCGCTCATCGGTCAGCGAGTTGCCCAGATGCACGTCCCCGAACAGCGGCAACCAGGTCTCCGCCTTCAGCCCGCACTCCTCGCCCAGCTCCCGCTGCGCACTCTCCAGCGGCGGCAGATGCTCCGGCCCGCCCCCCTCCGGCAGCTCCCAAGAATACCGCCCCAGCGTGAACCGCTCCTGCCCCACCAGAAATGTGTGACCCTCGGCATCGATCGGCAGCACGCCAATTGCGAGATTATGCGGATGGACCAACCCATAGACCGCATCCGCCCCCGTCGGCGCCACGGCCTGATACTCCCGCACCGCGATCCATGGGTTCTTGTAGACCGTCCGCACCGACTTGATGCGCCATGGCTTGCTCGGGACAGGTTTGCGAGTATCGCTCATGCTTGGCGCTTAGGACTGAATGGCCATGTTGTCATCAGCCGCCACCGACAGCGCTGCGCTGTTCCGACCCTTCCCCACAGCCCTCCAACCCTCTAGGTTCCGCCCAAACTCGCGGAGATCCGTATGTACCTGAAATCCCTCGCCGGCGCGCTTGTCGCCTTTGCATTCGTCGCCTGCACGCCCGCGAGTCGCACCGAATTGCTGCCGGTTGAAGGCGATGCCTTCGTGGGCCCGGCCGACGCCAAGGTCACAGTCGTCGAATACGGCTCGCCCACCTGCCCCGCCTGCAAGGCCTGGCACGACACAAACTACCCGATCCTCAAGTCGGACTACGTCGACACCGGCAAGGTGAAGTTCGTGTTCCGCGAATTCGCCATCCACGGCCCGGTCGACGCCGCCATCTTTGCCATCGCGCGCTGCTCCGGCGCGAAGGACTTCTTCCCCGTCCTCGACGAAGCCTTCCTGCGCCAGAATACAATCGTCGAAGCCAGCATGAAGGGCAGCCCGATCGAAGAGCTCAACGCACTCGGCGCCAAATTCCAGCTCAGCGCCGAGCAGGTGAAGTCCTGCATCAACGACAAGAACATCGTTCGCCGCATCAACGACGTGCGCGCCGACACGCAAACCAAGGGCATCGACTCGACGCCGACCTTCATGGTCGACGGCGTCGTGCTCGCGGACAACACCTGGCCCACCGTGAAAGCTGCGATCGACGCCAAGCTCGGCGGCGCCGCCGCGCCCGCAGCGCCGACCGAAACGCCTGCCGCTCCCGCTGCCGCGCCTGCCACGCCGGCCGCCGGCGGACCGCTGCACGGCCCGGACGAGCCCCACTAGGCCGATGCCGATCCGCGCCGACCTTCCGCCCGAGCCAGACTTCGGGGCACCGCTTGAGCCGGCGCATCCCTCGCCCGAGACGCTGCGCCTTCTGGCCTTGCGCCGCTCAACGCCCGTTGCCGCACTCACCGAGCCCGGCCCATCAGCGGAAGACCTCGATGCGATGCTCCGCCTCGCCATGCGCGTGCCCGATCACCGCAAGCTCGAGCCGTGGCGCGTCCTGATCATCGAGGGCGAAGCGCGCAACAAGCTCGGCGAAGTCTTCGCCGCCGCCCGCCGCCTGCGCGACCCAGAGGTCAGCGACGAAAAGCTCGCCGCCGAAATGCTCCTGCCGCTGCGCGCGCCTGTCATACTGTGCGTGACGTCCTCGCCGACCCACGACCCCAAGAAGACCCCGATCTGGGAACAGCAACTCAGCGCGGGGGCGCTCTGCCAGAACCTGCTGATCGCCTCGCAGGCCATGGGCTGGGCCGGCGTCTGGATCACCGAAGGCGCGGCCTACGACAGCCATGTCCACGCAGCGCTGGGCCTCAACGCCCACGAACAGATCGCCGGCTTCATCTATCTCGGCACGGCCGGCAACCTCCCCGTCGAACGCCAGCGCCCCACGGTCTCCGCCAAGGCGACCCGCTGGACAGGCTGATCACTTGGCTGCTGGAAGCGTACCAAAGGTACGCGTCCCCGACGAAGGCCGGGGTCCAGACTTTGCGCGGAGCGCAAACCCGTAACCTATATCGAAAGTTACGCCCCCTTTTGTTGGATAGCGGGCGCGTAGATTCGGCGGACGCCGAAAAATCTTCTCCAACACGCTCAATCACTTGCCGCAAAAAACATGCGGGAAACCACACCGCAAACCGGCCGGCCTCCCCGCGCATTTATAATCGCGCCCATGAGCCTCGAACGAGCGCCTCTTGAGCCCGACGATAACGCGGACCCGAACTGGTTCGCGCCCATCGCCATGCTCATCGCCTGGCTGGCTCACCTGTTCGACCAGATCGCCAAACTCAAACGCATCCGTCGCAACACGCGCTTCAAACCCAACTGGCGCGACCACTGGCTGGACCTCCGCCAGTGCGAATGGATGCGCGACCAGATCCTCGCCGCCGGCGCCGCCCAACTGCTCGCGGGCAAAGACCTCGATCTCGACGCCTTCATCCCCTCAACCGAACCACCCGAACACTATGGCGGGCCATGCCCTGCAACGCCGTTCGAGATGAACCGCCGCTTCCTCGCCATGGCGCGCTGCAACGCTGATCCCGAACCCGCCATCCGCGCACACGCGTTACGCATCGCGCGTCGTGAAGGCATCGACCTCGACAGCCCCCTCCGTCTTGCTGCGCAAGCCACCTCCCCCGGCTCCGCCGGTGGAGGCAAAGCGCCGGCGCCTCTTGCCTCCCTCGCCAACAGGCGGGGGAGGTGGATCGCGACGTCTTCGTCGCGAGACGGAGCGGGCAGCCGCAAGTGTCGCGGCCCCCCTCACCCCCCAAAAACCCACGCCGCCCAAACTCGCACTCGCCTGCGAGAACGCACCCGCATACCCGCGCCTTGACGCACCTTCCCCACCCCCCTACTTAGCGCCCGTTTGCACGGCCATAAGCTCGAGTCGCGCAGCCCCAGATGGAGGCTCCCCGGATGACCAGAATTGCTACCGGCGCCATCGCCCTCGAAGACGGCAGCATTTTCTGGGGCCAGGGCCACGGCGCCACGGGCATTGCCGCCGGCGAGCTCTGCTTCAACACGGCGATGACGGGCTATCAGGAAATCCTGACCGACCCGTCCTACGCCGAACAGATCGTGCTCTTCACCTTCCCCCACATCGGAAACGTCGGCGCGAACGCCGACGACCAGGAAGAATCCTCGGCGCAGGGCAAGGCGGCCGCACGCGGCGCCGTCTTCAAGGCCCCGCCGACGCTCCCGTCCAGCTGGCGCGCCGCCGATGAACTTGGGCACTGGCTCGCCACGCGCAACATCATCGGCCTCTCGGGCGTCGACACCCGCGCCCTCACCCGCCGCATCCGCGAACTCGGCATGCCGAAATCCGCCATCGCCCACGTGCCTGACGGCAAGCTAGACGCCAAGGCGCTGATCGAAGCCGCGCGCAACTGGAAGGGCGTCGAGAACGCCGACCTCGCCATCAACGTCACCAGCGGCCAGAGTTTCGACTCGACCGATGGCCTGTGGTCGATCGGCGCCGGTTTCGAGACAAAGAACGCCGGCAAGTTCCACGTCGTCCTGATGGACTTCGGCGTGAAGAAAAACATCCTGCGCAATCTCGCCGCCGTCGGCGCAAAGGTCTCGGTCGTTCCCGCCAAGACGAAGGCCGAAGACATTCTCGCGCTCAAACCCGACGGCGTCGTGCTCTCCAACGGTCCTGGCGATCCGGCCGCAACCGCGATCTATGCCGGCCCTGAAATACAGAAGCTCATCGCCTCGGGCGTGCCGATCCTCGGCATCTGCCTCGGCCACCAGATGCTCGCCCTCGCGCTCGGCGCGAAGACGAAAAAGATGCCGCAAGGCCACCACGGCGCGAACCATCCGGTGAAAGACTTCACTACCGGCAAGGTCGAGATCGTCTCGATGAACCACGGCTTCACCGTCGACATCGACACGCTGCCGCCGGGCGTCGAGGAGTCTCACCGTTCGCTGTTCGACGGTTCCAACTGCGGCCTCAGCGTCGCCGGCAAGCCGATCATCTCGGTCCAGCACCATCCCGAAGCAAGCCCCGGCCCGCAGGACTCGTTCTATCTCTTCGAGCGCTTCGCGAAGATGATGTCGGAGCGGAAGGCGTAAGCAGTTCGGGTCTGGCGCCCGTGCAGAAGGGCTCCTACTGTTCTTCCGTTGGAGGGGCCTATGCGAAATACATGCGCGGCGCTGTTGCTGATTGCCTGCTTTGGCCAGCCCGCCCTCGCGCAGGTTTCAAACGCCGATTTCTGCGGCCCTGAACTGACCGAAACCCAACTGCTGGCATGCGCGCAATCAGCGCCACCGGAATCAGCGAAGGCGGCTTTGGCCTTCGCAAACCTCGGAACGCGCGCATACGAGAGAGAGGATTTTGAGACGGCGGCCTGGTATTATCTTCGGTCGATGCCGGGGCGCAGCGTTGTCGACATTACTCTGCACACGAACCGCGCGGACGTGCTCTCCATGATGGATGGCGGCCACAACCTCGCGATCGCGGATGCATCGATCGCCCTGCGAATGGCGCGCGAAGGCACGGACAGGAACGGGCCGATAACTTCAGACACCAAACGGCTTGTCTTGCCGCGACTGGTGCAGATCCTTGATCTTAGCGGCAACAAAGGACCACGCGACGAAGCCGCCGCCTTGCTGCTCGCATTGCCTGCCAGCTCGGCGGACGACTTCGGTGATCGCGCCATCGTCTTCGGCATGACGGGCAGGCTGAACGAGTCTCTTGTCGCCATCGACAAGGCCATCAAGCTGGCCCCGAACGTGGCCATGCTCAGGAACAACAGGTGCGTGGCGCTGATGCGCATGAACCGGAACGCCGAAGCGCTCAAGTCGTGCGAGGAGGCCTACGCAGGCGATTCTGCGAACCTGACGATCATGACATCACTCGCCGACGCGTACGCCAAGAACGCAAAGTGCAGCGAAGGCGCGAAGATCGCTTCCAAGATCAGCAAGCTGTTTCCAGGCAGCGCAGACCCTAACGATTTTAAATGTCCGCGCGCTTCTGCCAACTGACATTGGACTATTGCGCCGCGCATCAATCGTCACCAACTCCTTACCGGAATCGCGCTGAAAAACCGCGATTCCCGCAACCGGTTTTTTAATTCTGCCGTGTCAGCTTGTCCCGGTCTGGAACACCGGTGTCCTCATGACGATCGACTCAACGTCCAACATTCTCCAGCGTCTCGCCGCTGCTGAAGCTGCGCTCCACGCTGTTGGTCAGCAGCTCTCGCCCGCCATCCGCCACGTCGATATCGCAGTCCTGATCCCGGCTTACAACCAGGCTACGACGATCGGCGACGTCGTCAGATCCTTCCGCACCGCCCTGCCGAACGCACGCATCTACGTGTACGACAACAATTCCTGGGACAACACCGCCGCCCTCGCCAAGCAAGCCGGCGCGATCGTTCGCCGTGAACCGCT
>CALRWU020000173.1:0-6756 GCA_943371945.1 Azorhizobium sp. AG788 | reverse complement strand
CGCAGACCTTCCTTGGCTTCCGCCCGCCGCTCGCCGGCATCATTCTGCGCGACCTGAAGGTGCGTGAAGCGATCCGCCAGCAACGGACGATCGTCTCGATCGACCCGCAGGCGCAGGCCGCGCTCGACGCCCAACAGATCGCCGAAGCGCTCATCCGTGGCGGCGCCGAAGGCATGGTCGAAGCCAAGTCGGCCTGATCTTCCCAGTTTGATTTGTTGTGCTGAGGACCAGACGCTGCGGCGCCTGGTCCTTCGCATGTCTGAACCTTGCGCACGCAAAGGCGTCTCGTGGATAAGCTCGACACGCCGGAGGGCATCCTGTGGCTCTTCGCAAGTTGCTCGAGGTAACGGTGGCCACGACGTCGACATAGTTGACCGATGCGCATCACGCGTCGACTGGCGTCTCCCGGGAGCTGGAAGGCGGTCCAGGCGCCGATACGATACATCAGGCAACCAGCCTGCGTGTCGCCCTGGCCGAACCGCTCTTGCCTACCTGCCCTGCCCACCGGCGCGGTTGATCGCGACTTCATCAAGCTGCGCCTGTTCAAGGGCGGCGCGCGCTTCGGTTTCGCGGATTCGGCCCTGTTCGATCAGCTGCTCGAATTTCGACTTCTCGACATAGGCCGCCGACAATCGTTCGCGTACCTCTGCCAGCGCCTTTTCCTTCGCAGAGGCTTGGGACCGGATCTCGGCGATCTGCCCCTTCACGCGGATGCGATACGCCGGTAACATGGACGCGAACATGGGGTTGCCGGCTGCACTGGCCAGCTCCGCGGCCTCGCGAGCACGCACGGCCGCTTCGCGCGCTTCGAGTTCGCTGACCTCCTGGCCGATGCGCGCTGCCTCAACTCCCAACTCGTCGAGCTTGCGCTGCGCCACTTTGAGAAGCGTATGGAGCGATTTCATCTAACGGCTTTCTTGGCCGCACCGGCCTGAACGGAGGGTGCAGCGGGCGAGAGGATGTTGGCGAGCGCCGTGAACGCTTCCTCGGGTTTGGACACGTCGTGGACATCCTGCGACAGGAATGTCTCGATCAGCGGCCACAGGCGCACGGCTTCATCGACCTCGGCGTCGGCGCCCTTGGCATAAGCACCGATGCGCACGAGTTCTTCCATGTTTGAGTAGAGCGCGATCAGGCGACGCGCCCTGATGGCGATGGCCTTTTCCTGCGGCGTCTGCAGCTGGTTCTGGAGACGCGAAATCGACTTCAGCACGTCGACAGCTGGAAAGCGTCCGCGTTCCGCGATCTGGCGCGACAGCGTGATGTGTCCGTCGAGAATGGCGCGCACGGCGTCAGCGACAGGTTCGTTGTGATCGTCGCCATCCACGAGCACCGTGAACAGGCCGGTGATCTGCCCCTGCGGTTCGCCATCGGCGACGGTGAGACCGGGCCCTGCCCGCTCAAGCAGTTTCGGCAGCTCGGCAAACACCGAAGGCGTGTAACCGCGTGTGGTCGGCGGCTCGCCGGCGGCAAGACCGATTTCGCGCTGAGCCATCGCAAAGCGCGTTACGGAATCCAGGAAGCATACGACCTGCTTCCCCTCGTCTCGAAAGTGCTCGGCCACCGCCATGGTCAGCCAGGCAGCACGGCGGCGGCGCGGGGCGGCTTCGTCTGATGTCGCGGTGACGATGACGGATTTCGCGAGACCGTCTTCGCCCAACGTGTCTTCGATGAATTCGCGGACTTCTCGTCCGCGTTCGCCGATCAGCCCAATCACGATGATGTCGGCATCTGCGCCGCGCGCCAGCATCGACATGATGGTGGACTTACCGACGCCAGAGCCAGCGAACACGCCAAGGCGCTGGCCGCGCGCGCAAGGCGCGAAAACGTCGATGGCTTTGACACCCAACGCCATCTTCTGGTCAACGCGGGCACGCGCCTGAGCGTTGGGCGGGATCGAGCGAACAAGACGCGGACGGATACCCTGTGACAGCGGTCCCTTCCCGTCGAGCGGTTCGGCAAAAGCATCGATCACGCGGCCGAGCCAGGCTTCGCTGGGGCGCACGGCATCCATGCCTGATGAGAAGTAGACCGGCGCGCCCGGCCCAAGGCCGTCCAGCGGATCACACGCCAGCAAGATCGCCTTGTCACCATCGAAGCCGACCAGCTCGCCCCGCGGACCATTATCGGCACCGAAACGAACCGCCGCGCCAAGGCGCAGCGCTTGTTGGGGCCCCGCCGCTTCAATGCGCAGCCCCTCAAGCGCGGTGACACGACCCTCATACCGGAGAGGTTCAAGCGCCTTGATGTCCCGGATGGCCGAGGCCAGCATTTTTACGCCTGTCGTTAATTCCGGCCCGAAGCCTTCAGAAATGTCATCTGGCGCTGAAACCGGTTTCCGACCCGTTAACCACAAAAATCCCTGCCGATTGAGGCATTTTAGACTCTTTCACGACCGTGGAATCACGGTAAGATTCATGAATCTGTCCATTCGGACGGCAATTAACCGTTAACCTTTCCGGCGCCTAAATGCGTGGGTTAATACCGCCGCAAGGCAACCGCGATTCGGGAGATACGCAATGCGGGTGCTTCTTATAGAGGATGACGAGTCAGTCGCTCGAAGCATCGAATTGATGCTGAAAGCTGCTGGCTTCAACATCTTCACCACAGACCTCGGGGAAGACGGTGTCGACCTCGGAAAAGTCTATGAATACGACCTCATCATCCTGGATCTCGGCTTGCCCGACATCTCTGGCTATGAAGTGCTGAAACAGCTTCGCATGTCGCGTGTGAACACGCCCGTGCTGATCCTTTCGGCCAACCCCGATATCGAAGCGAAAGTGAAAACGCTCGGCTACGGCGCCGACGACTATCTCACCAAGCCGTTCAACAAGGACGAGCTTATCGCCCGCATCACCGCGATCGTCCGTCGTTCCAAAGGCCACGCCGAGAGCGTGATCCGGACCGGCGACATTGTCGTGAACCTCGACGCGAAAACGGTGGAAGTGAACAACAACCGCGTTCACCTCACCGGCAAAGAATACCAGATGTTCGAGCTGCTTTCCCTTCGCAAGGGCACGACGCTCACCAAGGAAATGTTCCTCAACCATCTCTACGGTGGGATGGACGAGCCTGAACTCAAGATCATCGACGTCTTCATCTGCAAGCTTCGCAAGAAGCTGGCGCAGTCGACCGGCGGCGATCACTTCATCGAAACTGTCTGGGGGCGCGGATATGTGCTGCGTGACCCGGATCCCCGGGTTGCAGCTGCGCTGGCTGAGAAAGCCGCCTAAGCGCAAGCGCCTTGGACTGACCAACATGAGAGAGGGCGGATCGCAAGATCCGCCTTTTCGCTTTTCGGGCGCCAGCTTCACCGCGCCAGCTTGCCACCATGCGCGGCTTGGGCGCTCATCTTCATCGCCTTGGCATCACGCTTTTCCAGGTCAGCAATCAGCAGCCTGACATTCTTGGTGTTCGACTTGAACACGACGTCAAAGACATCGCCCACGATCGGCAGCGCGCCGAATGACACATCGAGGCCCCAGTTCGCGTACATACGACCCTTGGTCCAGCGCGAGACGCCCAACCTGCGCGCTTCGGCTATGATGTAGAGGCCGATAGCGCCGCTGATGAGGTCGCCCACCACGGGCACAAGCCCGATAATCGCGTCGACCCCGAACCGGATGCCGGCAATCGAGAACTGGCGGTCCATCGCCTGTTCGAGGCGCTTCAGGCGAGCAAGGGAACTCTGAACGTCTGACATGAAAGCTGAGCACTCCGCTTCAAGGTGAACTACGCGGCGTCGCGAGAATGGTTCATGTGCGGCAGTAGCTGCTTTTGCAGCGGCCAGACCGCTGGCAAGCTGCTAGGAGTGATCCGGGAGGCTGCACATGGATATTCGCGAACAACTGGCGCGTGACCTTCTGAGTGCGCCATACTCAGAGTTGAGCCAGCAGAAGAAGAGCGTCATCGACCTGATTGCAGACCAGAAACCGACCGGCCTCGGCCCGCTGGCGAAAATCGACGAGCGCGATGCGTGGGCGAGACTGGCGGACAAGGTCGCACAAGTCGGCGGATCCTGGGCCTTCATCATCTCCTTCATTGTCGTGCTGATGATCTGGGTCACCGGAAACGTCTTCCTGGCTGCAAGAGCGTTCGACCCCTACCCTTTCATCTTCCTCAACCTGATGCTCTCGATGGTCGCAGCCCTGCAGGCACCAGTCATCATGATGAGCCAGAACCGCCAGGGTGCGATCGACCGGGCAGCGGCTGAGCACGACTATGTCGTCAACATGCGCGCAGAGCTGGAGATCATGCTGCTGCACGACAAGCTCGACGCTCTGCGCGAACGCGACATCCTTGCGCGCACGGACGCAATCGCCGCGCAGCTCAAACAGCTGTGTGACGACGTCGCGATTTTGAAAGCGAGGAGTTAGGCCGCAGCTGCGAGGCGCTGTTCGCGGTTCACTTCGCGCAATTCGACCGCGCGGGTTTCGAGATCTGCGATCAGCAGTTTCACGTTCCTGGTGTTGGACTTGAACGCGATGTCAAAGATGTCGCCGACGATGGGGATGAGACCGACGGTGAAATCGATGCCCCAGTTGACCAGCATCCGCGTGACTGTGCCGCGTGTGGCTCCGAGCTTGCTCGACTGGTGGATGATATAGAGGCCGGCGGCGGAGGTGAGGACGTCGCCGAGTACCGGAACGAGACCGACGATCGCGTCGAGGCCGAACTGGATGCCGAACAGCGCGAACTTTCGATCGAGACGTTGCTCCAGCTTTTTCAGCTTCGCTACGCCATCACATTTGCTCAGCATGCAGGTCCACCATCAACGCTTCTGCGTCGGCATTACGTGCGAGTAATACTACGCTTCGGCTTCTGAAAGGTTCACAACGCAGGTCATCCCGATGGAAAGACCAGGCTGGCGGGCGGTGGGCTTATGCCTTCTTCCGCATCGCAGCAATGGTTCTAGCAAGGCTGCTGCAGGGGCAATGCCCTGCATTTAGCCGCACCCTGCCGCGAGATCGGGAACCGCAACACCTTGTTTTGGTGCTGCTTTCTCCTATTGGCGGTCTTTCAGATAGGCCGCCGACTGCTTGCCGGCGATCCGGATCAGGTCGCCCATGGAGTGGTCGACGTCGATCAGGTGGAGGCCCCAGTTGAGGTCCGGACCGGTGGCGCGCTGGATCTCGCCGGCCAGTTCATCGGTGCGCGCGTCGGCCGGATCGGCGTTCACGTGCATCTCAAGGTAGGTGAATTCGCCGGCAGTCTTGCACTGGGTCGAGACGAGGCCGGGGGTTTTCACGAAAGGGGTCGTGACGGTGGGTTCGGGTTTGGCCCAGGCGGGCTGCACCGTGCCGCCCGATCCGTTCAGGAAGCCCTTGTTGAGGAAGTAGGACTCCGGCGTCCCCTTCCCGCCTGCAAGCTTTGACGGGTTGGTGCAGGCGGCGACGGCGCCATTCGCGGCTTTGCCGAAGCGAGACGTCGCGGGCGGCGGGAGCGTGTCGCGGAAGGAGGCGTAGGTGATAACACAGCCGGTCTGGTCTTCAGCGGTGCAGAGCGGGATCGCCTTGAAGGAGCCGCCGGTGAGTTTGCCCGGCGGGACCATGACGGCGGAGCCGAGGATCATCGCTGAGATGAACTGCTTCTGTGCGGGCTTGCCTTCGATCTCGTTGGCGATGAGACGCGAGAGGACGCCGGCGCCCTGGCTGTGGCCGATGAGCATGACGCCGCGGCCATTGTTCTCGTTGGCCATGTACCAGTTCCACGCGTCGACCACATCGTTATAGCCGCCGACGCCTTGCGGCAGGCGCTCGCCGATCGGTTGCGGTCCGCCGCTGGCGATGCGAAGCGTGGTGAGCGTGGTCTGGCGATAGATCGGCGCGAACTGACGGCAGACCGAGCCGAAGCGCGCGAACTGCAGCTTGATGTCGTCGATCTCCATCTTGTCGACCGTCCAGTCTGACGCCCAGGTCTTGTCGTCGGAGACGGTGGGATAGACGAAGAAGCAATCGACCTTCGCATCGGAAGCCGGCGTGTGTTTTTCAATCTTCGTCTTGCCGGCCGTGTCGATGATGGTGGCGTCGAGGTTCACCTTGCACTTGTCGTCGGCGAGACCCGGGCGGCAGAGCCAGAGCGAGGGATTGGCGAAATCGGTGTGCGCGATGTCGGCGGCCGGGAGCGGCTGAAGCGTGAGAGCCGGCGGCGCGCTGGCGCAGCCGGACATGAGGGCGACAGCGAGTGTGGCGGCAGCGAGGGTCGCGCGCATGGTTTCTCTCCCGTGATGGCGGACTTAGGCCGCTCTTGGACGGGAGCTAAGGCGGAAGCGGGTGTCTGGGCAAGTGGGGCTCACGCAGGCGTGCGCGTGAGATCCCTGCGGCGGTGGGCCGGGGTTGGGTTGAAGGTGTGGCCTCAGTTAGCTGAGGCGTCTTTTACGCGCGTTCCTCGCGCGCGCGTACGACGCGCGGGATTGCCCGCGTGAAAGCAGCCCCCTCCGTCTCGCCGCGCAGACGCGGCGATCCACCTCCCCCGCCTTTGGCGAGGGAGAACTCGATGATGAACGCGTGACGTCCTCCACCGGCGGAGCCGGGGGAGGTGGCGCGATGCGGAGCATCGTGACGGAGGGGGCTGGCGCAGCATGAGTGATCTCGACGCTGCGCGTCGACTGCCGGGCGCAGCCCGGCTGTCCGATGAGGCTCCTTGTTGTGAGTGTCGGTCGGCATCGGGAGCTGATCTTCGTGCGTCTCATCCGTGTGCCAATCACGGGTGGTGCGGTTGAAGATCGTCGCGAGCATCGAGACGACGTTGGACACG
>CALRWU020000172.1:0-6760 GCA_943371945.1 Azorhizobium sp. AG788 | reverse complement strand
AAATGGAATGGGCGTGGATTCTGAACGCCGCGCGCAAGCAGTTGGGCATCGAGACAGCCGCGGACATACGTGCGCTGATCAACTTCGCCGAAACACATGGCGTCGATCCCGTGAGCCACGTGACCTATAACAGCGTCACCCGCGCTGGTGCACCGCTCGATCGAGGCTCGCGCACATGGCCGAACACGGAGCGGATGAAGGCTGCTGTCGCCCTATGGGAGCTTGACGGCGTTGACCCATGGCCGGTGATCGGATCGAGCTGCCAGTTGCTCATGCAACAGTTTCTAACGCGCGAGCCAGCCGGCCTGTGGAATGACGCATTCGACGCGGAAGGTCACGACTTGTCGCGGAGCGTTCCGGCGTCGACCCTTTATCATATCTTCCTGGCGTTCGCGGAAGTGCTGCGGATTTCGGAGTGATCTACGGGGAATGGCTTCACCTGGATGGAGCGGCCGAGATAGCTGAACGGATTCCAGGTCAACGCTGCGGCAAAGTCGGAGACCGACACGCGGCGACGGGCGCGAAGCTGTTTGCGCGAGCGCAGTGCAGGGCCTAGGCCGGCGAAGGCCGCCATGAAGCCGCGCCACGTCGGTATGAACACGCCTCGCACAGCCCCGCGCGCCAGCAGCATCAGTGACCCGAGCAACCACACGGGAGACGTGAGCAGGAGCAGGCCACCTGGCATGTTTTTCACATAGGTCCACACGCCATTGCGTACGCCGTGAAAGACCGAGAAATCGCTTGAACGTCCTGAGATCGCCGATCCGGCGTGGCGGACAACGGCATCGGGCGCATACTGGCAAAGCTCGCCCTGAAGGCGCAGGCGGAAGGCGATGTCGACGTCTTCGTGATAGCAAAAATAGCGCTCGTCGAAGCCGCCGGATTCCAGAAACACATCACGCGGATAAAGGGCGGCTGCGCCGCAGGGCGCGAAGCATTCTCCCGCGGGCGGTGCGCTCGATGTCGGATGGCCGAACCCGCCGCGCCACGCATAGCCATAAGCGAGATAACAATCGCCCGCGCCATCAAGCTTTGATGGCTCGTGCAGGCTGATTTGCAGGCAAGCGACCATGCGGTGCGTGGGGCGTTGGGCGATGGCGCGCATCATCGCTTCCAGCCAGTCTGGCGCTGCTTCCGCGTCAGGGTTGAGGAGCGCAAGCCATTTGCCACGCCCTGCCCGCGCGCCGACATTGTTGCCACCTGCAAATCCGAGATTGCTATGCTGCTTCAGAATCGACAGCCGCGCCGGATGTTCGACGATCCGGTCGAGCGACCCATCGGTGGAAGCGTTGTCGACGATGATGGTCTCAAAGTTGGTAAAAGTCTGGGCAGCGAGCGAAGCGAGGCACCCACGCAGGTAGTCGCCGCCGTTGAAGTTGACGATGACGACCGTGATATCCGGAGTGATCTCGGGTGCGATTTCAGGCTCCCCCGCCATGCGGCTTCCCCAACCTCGCGGGCTAGAGGATCGACTGGCCGGTTGATGCCCAATCCTTGAGGAACGCCGCGATACCCGAATCCGTCAGCTCATGCTTGTACAGCTCGGCGAAGATCTTCGGAGGCAGTGTGGCGCAATCAGCGCCAGCAAGCGCGCACTGCTTCACATGCTCTGCCGTCCGGATCGAAGCGGCGAGGATGTTCGTCTCGTAACCGTAGTTGTCGTAGACCGTGCGGATGTCGCGGATCAGCTGCATGCCATCGACGCCCTTGTCATCGAGACGGCCGATGAAGGGCGAGATGAAATACGCGCCAGCCTTGGCCGCCAGCATCGCCTGCACGGCGGAAAAGCACAGCGTGACGTTCACCTTTGTGCCCTCGCCGGAGAGGATGCTGCACGCGCGGAGTCCGTTCTCTGTCAGCGGCAGCTTGACGACGACATTGGACGCGATGCGCGCAAGGTAACGCCCCTCGGCCAGCATGCCCTCGACATCGGTCGCGACGGCCTCCGCGCTGACCGGACCGGGGATGATCGCGCAGATCTCGGCGATCGCTTCCTTCATGTTGCGGCCGGACTTGGCGATCAGGGATGGATTGGTGGTGACGCCGTCGATCAAGCCGCTGTCGGCGGCGGCGCGCAATTCGGCTACATCCGCGGAATCGATGAACAGCTGCATTGTAGCGTCTCCCTGGAGGCCTCGCGGGCCCCGGTCGCTTATAACGCTTCAGCGGGCGCCCGGAATGACTTTTTTGACGTCCTGGGCGCGATCACGCGGGGCTATCAGGATGGAATCGCCGTTGGCGATGACGATGAGGTCCGACAGGCCCACGATCGAGATATGCGGGCCGTCCGTCCGTATGAGGTTGTTCGCGCCATCCTCGACGATCACCGGGCCCGCCATCGCATTGCCCTGCTCGTCCTTGTCAGCGAGGCGCCAGACCTCTGCCCAGGAACCGACATCCGCCCAGCCAATGTCACACGGCGCCACAGCGGCCCGACGGGTGTGCTCCATGACGGCGCGATCGACAGCTTCGCTGCGCACCGCTGCGAACGCCTCAGCATCCAGCAGGATTTCGATCCCGTCGCGTTGCGCCATGTCGAGTGCGATCCGCGCCCCATCGCGAATATCAGCAGCCGCGATGGCGAACTCGTCCAGCATCATGCCCGGCGAAAAAAGGAAGACGCCGGAATTCCAGCTGTAGCCACCCTCGTCGAGATACTGTTGCGCGATGTGAAGCTCGGGCTTTTCCTTGAACGAGGCCACGACATGGACCGCGCCAGCAAGGCTTTCGCCGTGCTGGATGTAACCGTAGCCGGTCTCAGGCCCTTTGGGGTCTATTCCGAAGGTGACGATCCTGCCCGGTAACACGCTGCAAGCAGCGCGGATGGTCGCGATGAAAACATCCGCCCGCGAGACAAGGTGATCCGCCGGGGCCAACAGGACATGGGCCTCGGGGTCGATCTCGAGGGCGATGAGGGCGGCGAGGGCAGCGGTGGCGGCGGTGTTACGTCCTTTCGGTTCCAGAATGATGGCCGATGGGGCAATTCCGCACGCGTCCATGGCGCTGACGACCAGATCGCGGTGGGCGGCGGAAGCGATTATGACGGGGGGCAGAAAAACCAGCCCGTCGTGCTCGCCAGAAAAGCGCAGCGCTGTTTCCTCGATCATCGTACGTTCAGCGCCGAGGCTGTGAAACTGCTTCGGCTTGCTAGCGGTCGACAGCGGCCAGAGCCGCGTGCCGGATCCGCCGGACATGATGACGGGAATGATTTTCAGAACGGCCAAACCGTCGCTCCACCCTGACGCTTCGAGTATGACTTTGTTGTAGGCCGCGAACCGCCCGACGCAAGGCAAGCCTGTCGGGCCAAGCCTGCTAACATGGGTCAATCTATTCTTGAGCACTCCGGTCTAGTCTCTATTGTTAACAATCCGCAGGATTCGCCCGTGATTCACCTCTCAAGCGCCCGCGACGCCGGCGATGCGAAGGCGACTGCGCTAGACGCCTCGACCGGAGGCATGCTGCTGGCTGTCGACCTCGACGGCACACTGCTCAACACCGACACGCTGTTCGAGGCGTTGGCCGAAATCCTGCGCCGCCGCCCGTTCTGGACATTGTGGCAAATGATCCAGCTGCCCTTCGCCATCGCAAAGGTGAAGGCGCGTATCCAGTCGGAGGGCCGCATCGATATCGCGACCCTGCCGGTCAACGAGCAGGTGCTGGCCTATTGTCAGCAATCGAAGGCCGAGGGCCGGCCGGTCTGGCTCGTGTCTGCGGCCGATCAGGGGATTGTCGACAAGGTCGCCGAACACTTCGGCGTCTTTGATCGTGCGGTGGGCAGCGACGGCGCCACGAACAACAAGGGCAGCGCCAAGGGAGCGTTCCTGCAGAAGGCTGCCCCAGAGGGCTTCGAATATGTCGGCGACAGCCGTGCTGACCTGAAAGTTTGGCTCAAGGCAAAGTCCGCCTCGCTTGTCGGCGGCGGGGATGGACGTGCGCGCGCCGTCGAGAAGATGGGCGTCAGAATTGCCCACCGCTTCGAGCGGCCGAAGCGCGGCATAGGCGCCTGGACAAAGGCATTGCGCCCGCATCAGTGGATCAAGAACGGCCTGATCTTTGTGCCCGCCATCATGGCGATGCAGATCTCCGATCCTTCGACCTTCCTGACATTGCTGATCGCCCTGCCCCTGCTCTGCGCGCTGGCGTCAGGCACGTACATCCTCAACGATCTCCTCGACCTCCACGCCGACCGCTCCCATCCCTCCAGGCGCCGTAGGCCGTTTGCATCTGGCAGGCTGAAGATCTGGCAGGGATTTGTCGTCGCGCCCGCGTTGATCATTGGCGGGCTGGTGGGAGGGTTTCTGCTGTCACCGCCCTTTGCGGTGACAATGGTCTCCTATCTTGTCACCAAGCTGGCCTATTCGCTGACGCTTAAGCGCATTGCGCTGGCCGCCACGCTGACACTTGGCCTTCTCTATACGTTGCGCATCGTGATGGGCGCCGTGCTGGCGGGCGTGGCGCTGACCCACTGGTTGGTGGTCGCCTCGATGTTCGTGGTCTTCTCGCTGTCGCTGGCCACGCAGCAAGCCGGGGCCGTGTGGCGGAAGACGCCCCGCTAACACTTGGTCGCGGCCTTGCTACGGCGAAGGTCGCTCCCCTTGTCCTCGCCCTGTACATCGTCGAATCCGCTTGGGCGAGGCGCGTCTGGTTGCTGGCCAATCTGTTTGTTCACGATCGGATCTAGAGTCGATACGCACTGTCGCGACGAAGCATGGGACGCTCCACCAGCCACCACATGAGCAGCGCCGCGACGAGGCTGGCCCCGCCTGCGACCGCGAACCCCACCGAAGGCGTGGCGAAGAGGCCAGCTGCGATCACGCACTGTACGATCGGGAAGTGGACGATGTAGAGGCCATAGGACAGGTCGCCAAAGCGGGCCGCATCGAACAGTCGCGGTATGCCAACCGCCAGCCAGACTGCCACAATCCCCAAGCCTGCGGCTCGCAGCGGTGCTGCTTGTGGGACGGTCAACGACACGACCAGAAGCACCATGCCAACGGGGGCCAGGGCTGAGCGCCAGTTCAAGCCATCGCGCCACGCACAAAGCGCGATACCGGTAATGAAGAAGCTCATCTGGCCGGGCAGCTGCCGCGCGATTTCCACCATCGCTCCGCCCTGTTGCGGCAACAGATGACGCCATGCTTCGGCGACGACATAGATGGCGGCGATGACGATCCACCGGCCCGAGCCCGCAACCCTGAGGATGAATGCCAGGAGTGGGAGGATGAGGTAGAACATTACCTCGATCTTCAGCGTCCAGAGAGCACCATTGATCTCGGTGAAGCGGTTGGCTTCGAACACGCCCGGCAGGCTGGGCGCCATGAAGTTGAGGAAGGTGAGATTCCAGCCAACATACTTGGCCAGCGCAGCGAGATCGTTTTGTACTGCTGGCACGAGGACCGCGGCCGCAATGGCGCAAACAAGAATGACGGCGACATAGGCAGGCAACAACCGTCGCACCCGCTTTTCAACATAGACGCTGAGCGAGGATAATCGCTCGAGGCTGGCCCAGACGAGGTAGCCGGACAGGACGAAAAAGCCCTGCACGCCAATCTCGGCGCCGACGCTGGTGAACGCTTCAGCATTGTCCCAGCCTGCGAGACCGGGCAGCGCGATCGCGTGGTAGAGCACGACCATCAACGCAAAGAGCAAGCGCAGCAGGTTGAAGTTGTTACGCGCGTGCACAGAGACAGGCGCGCCGGGGAGATCCGCCGCCATAGGCGCTGAGGGGTGAACTGGCTCAGGCGCAGGTTCGTCTGCGATCCTCGGCTGAGCTGGCGCGACTTCCGCCTGACGGGACGCGCCAAAGACCAGGCCCGCGCTCTCTTCCTTGCGTTGGCGGGTCGCCAGCGTCCCCGGCGTTGATGCCGCCAGGACGGCCAGCAGACCGCCAACGGCCCACCACCAGTCATTCCAGAGCTCGAAGGATACGGTCCCGATCGCCACCATGGCGCCAACAATAGCCGCCGCGCGCAGACCCGATGCGCCAAGCCTTCGCTGGTCAGGAATACGCCAGGCGGCGAACACTATCGCGAGTGACAGGAGCGCAGCGCCTATTGCGCCGGTTTCGGCCCAGAGTTGCAGCATCATGCTGTGCGGATGGTTGGGCACGGTGAACTGACCAGCGAACATGCCGGTGTCGATCTTCTCGCGAACAGTGCGCAGCGCGCCAAGACCGCTGCCCGTGAGAGGATGCTCATGGATGATGGTGATCACGCGTTGCCAGATCGCAGCGCGATAGGACGAGGAGGAATCTGCCGTCGCGAAATCGGCGCCCTTCGTCAGCAGGCCGAACAGCCAGGGCGCCGACATGATCAAGCCAGCGAGCCCCACGGACAGCAGTTTGAACCCTGCTTTCGGAAGAAAATGCACGACGGCCATACAGGCCGCCGCGAACGCTATCGAGAGCACGCCTGCCTGCACATCGCGGACGACCAGTATCGTGGTGACGGCGGCGACCAGCGCCAGAACGAGGAATGCTCCAACCGCTGGCGAGCGGCCACGCGCCAGGCCAACGGCCAGAAGCGGAGTCGCGGCCGCCATGATCAGGCAGTTCCGTGAGATGTTCTGAACGCCCTCCCCCGTGTCCGGCACAATCGCCGTCAGCATCTGCAGGATCTGCTGCTCGAAAACGGTCAGGATCACGAGGATCAGCAACTGAAGCAGAAGCGCAAAGTGCGCGACGCGCTGCACGCGAGCCTTGGCCGCATCGTCGAGGCGCATCGCGGCGCCGATCAGGACGCCAAGCGCCAGGATCTGCAGG
>CALRWU020000171.1:0-6787 GCA_943371945.1 Azorhizobium sp. AG788 | reverse complement strand
TGGCTTGGGCAGATAGTCATAGGCGCCGTGGTCAGACGCCAGCGCCGCCGTCAGCACGGTGGACTGCGCGGAGATCACGATGATCGGCAGTTCCGGTCGCGAGCGGCGGATCTGCGGCAGCATGTCGAAGATCGATTCGTCCGGCATGTACACGTCGGTGATCAACAGGTCGCCCTCGCCCGCCTGGATCCAGCGCCATAGCGCCGACATCGTGTTGGTGGCTCTGACGTGATAGCCTTCCTGAGCCAGTGTCTGGCTGATGACCAGCCTTACGCTCGCATCGTCATCCGCAACAAGAATTGTCGGGCCCGTCATTTGGCCGCTCCTTTTTGACGCGCGATCGGGAATAGCAGACGCAGGGAGGCGCCAGTCGCGCTATTATCAAGAACCACAAACCCGCCATGCGCCTGCATGATCTCGGCGACGACAGCGAGGCCAATGCCTGCCCCACCAGCCTTGGTCGTGAAGAAGGGCTCAAACACGCGTGCTATCGAGACTTCGGGCACGCCTGGGCCGTTGTCTGTCACTGAAATCTCAAGCGCGCCGCGCGCACGTGGACCATCGCGCCCGGCAAAGCGGAAACCTGCGCGATAGCGCGTCGCCACCGATACGCGAGTCTGCTTGTTGACGCCGCTAGCCGCCTCAACCGCGTTCTTGACCAGGTTCAGCGCCGCCTCGTGCAGGTGATCAGGATCGACATCGATCTCAGGTAGCGAAGGATCGTACTGCAAGTCGAACCGCGTATTGGCGCCGAAGCTGGCCTTTGCGAGATCAATCACGCTGTCCAGCACGATGTGCACATTCGTGACCCGCGCGCGCGGCGAGAAGAATGTCTCGAAGGCCGTGAAGCGATCAACGATCCGCGTGATCCGCGCGCCCTCCTCCTTGATCAGCGTCAGCAGCGGCTGCTGCTCGTCTCGCGCCTGCCGCGCCAGCAACTGCGCAGCCCCTACAATGCCGGCGAGTGGATTCTTCACTTCGTGACCGAGCATGCGCGCCACATTCGCGAACGCGTTGACCTCGGCGTTCTTGGAATCGTCCTGCACTTGCCGCACCGGGATGAGTGTCAGAACCAGCCCGCCATCTTCACCGTCGGGCGAGGCCGTAACGTCCATATCCACGGGCGCGATATGCGGGCTCGCAATGCGGATCGAGCGCGCAGACATCACGCCGCCCTCACGCCGCACGCGCGCGATGAAATCCATCAGTGGCGAGTCTTCTGGCAGGAGTTCCGTAAGTGGTCGCCCGCGCACCAGAGCCGAGCTTCGCTGCAGCAACGTCTCCGCAGCCGGATTGACGAGGCTGACATGTTCACGTTTCGTAAGCCCGATCACTGCGAACGGCATCGCGTCCAGCACACGCAGCGCCAGCGAGGATCCATCTTGAGTTGCGGTAATCATGCAGCCGCCTTCCAGTCCGACAGGGCCGCAACCAGGCCCTCTTTCAGCGCCGCTTCATTGTCGATCCGGCACAGCGCCACGCGAGTCTCGACCATCGGCGCCAATCCGAAATCCTCGCACCATGCATCAACGAAGGCGGCGACATGCTTGCGCACCACGCGGACGCCGAGCTTCTCGCCATAGAGTGCGACCGAGCCATCCACCTGCGTCAGAATTGACGCCAGGCGCTGCTCGGCGCTCGGCGCTTCATAGGGTGTTCCAAACAGCGCGTGAGACACCTCGGCCAGCCGCCATGGCCGCCCCGTCACACCGCGTCCCAGCATCACGCCCTTGGCGCCCGACTGCTTCAAAGCCTCAGATGCCGTGCCGCTGTCGACGATATCGCCGTTGGCGATGACCGGCAGCTTCACGCTGTCCACCACGGCCGCGATCCGCGACCAGTTCGCGTGTCCCTCGTAGAACTGCATGCGCGTGCGGCCATGCACGGTGATCATCTTTGCGCCTTCGCCCTCCGCGATGCGCGCGATCTCCGGCGCGTTCAGGGAGTTATCGTCCCAGCCAAGCCGCATCTTCACCGTGACCGGGCGTTTTGTACCCGCCACCGTCGCCGCGATCAGCTTCCGCGCCAGCTCCGGCTCGCGCATCAGGGCGCAACCCGATTGTCCGCCCGTAACCTTCTTGGCGGGACAGCCCATGTTGATATCAACGATGTCGGCGCCTGCAGCTTCGCTCAGTTCTGCGCCGACGCGCATCCACCCGGGCTGCCGACCGGCCAGCTGGACGATGAAGGGGCCTGATCCATTGTGCGGCGCAGCGCGACGAACGAAGTCCAGCGTCTCGCGGGCCAGTTCTTCGCCCGCCACCATCTCTGTGACGACCGCCGGCGCGCCGAACCTGTCGGCTTCGGTCCGTGCGGGTGCATCCGTGACGCCAGACATCGGCGCCAGGAATACGGGCGCAGCGATCTGGACATCGCCTATAGTGAACACCAAACAGACTCCGACCGTACAACTTACCTGCCTAAATGTTAGGCAAAATAGACCCTACACTTAGACCCCGTCTGCGCAAAGGCGTCAAGAATGCACAACGAAGAGGCGTTTTCGGCCCGGAAAGCTGCCGCAATCATAGTTGCGGCCGGGTCCGGCTCGCGCCTCGGTGGGCAAGTTCCCAAGCAATTTCTGCCACTTGGTGGCAAGCCTGTGCTCCGCTGGAGTGTAGAGATCATGCTGCGCTGCAATAACATTGCAGACGTCATCATCATCGCCCCGCCGGACTCCGTCGAGCAGGCCACCGCCCTCTTGCCTGCCAATCCGCGTCTGAGGGTTATCCCCGGCTCCCCTATTTCGCGCACTGAGTCGGTCCGCGCGGGCCTGAACACTCTTTCCGCTGCCCCGCCGGCGAAAGTCCTGATCCACGACGCAGCCCGCCCCGGCCTCACCCTGGATGTTCTCGAAGAACTCCTTACCGCCCTCGACACGGCCTCGGCCGCCTGCCCTGCCCTTCCCGTATCAGATGCCCTCAAGGACACCTCCGCCGGCGGCATTCGCTCCGTCCCCCGCGATAGCCTCGTCCGGGTCCAGACCCCGCAAGCCTTCCGCTGGGACGCCATCACCTCAGCCTACGCCGCCACGACCGACGCCGCCGTTGACGACCTCGCCCTCGTCGAAGCGCACGGGGCAAAGATCACGCTGACGCCGGGCCGCGAGGCGCTTATGAAGATCACCTATCCGGAGGATCTCGCCGTGGTCGAGAAGCTGATCGCATCACCAGCCCTTCGCGTGGGGACTGGCTTTGACGTGCACGGTTTCGAGCCGGGCGACGCCGTCATACTTTGCGGCGTGCGCATTCCGCACACCAAGAAGCTGGAAGGCCATTCCGATGCCGACGTCGGCTGGCACGCGCTGACTGACGCCATCCTCGGCGCTTTGGCGCTCGGCGACATCGGCGACCACTTCCCGCCCTCCGACCCGCAATGGAAAGGCGCCGCGTCGGTGAAGTTCCTGCAACATGCCGTGAAGCTCGCCCACGACCGCGGCTTCCGCATCGCCAACGCCGATATCACCATCCTGGCCGAGCGCCCGAAAATCTCACCGCACCGCGAAGCCATGCGCCGCGCCACCGCCGAAGCCTGTGACATCGAACTCGCGTCTGTGAGCGTGAAAGCCACCACCACCGAAAAGCTCGGCTTCGTCGGCCGCGAGGAAGGCATCGCCGCGCAGGCTGTGGTTCTGCTCTCAAGGTAGGGTGAACTGAGAAACGCTGTATCCGCCGTCACGCGGCGGGAGGATTTCGCCGGCGCTCAATCCGCCCTACAGTCCTCGACCGGAGCCCGCCCATGTTCGACGACAACCTTCTTATGCTCGCCCGCCTTACTCTCGACGAGGCGCAGCAGAAGCGCCTCAAGATCGCCACAGCAGAAAGCTGCACCGGCGGCCTGATCGCTGGCCTTCTCACCGAAATTCCTGGTTCATCCGCCACCGTCGAGCGCGGCTTCATCGTCTATTCGAACCGCGCCAAGGAAGAGATGCTGAATGTTCCCGGCGATCTCATCGCAGACGCCGGCGCTGTGTCCGAACCCGTCGCGCGCATGATGGCGGAAGGCGCCCTTGCCGAATCTCGGGCGAACCTCGCCGTAGCCGTGACCGGTGTTGCCGGCCCTGGCGGCGGCACGCCCCTCAAGCCTGTCGGGCTCGTCCATCTCGCGGTCGCACGCGAGAACAGGCCGATTTTCCATCAGGTCATGCGCTATGGAGACATTGGCCGCGACCGCATCCGCCGTGAGACCATCGTCACGGCGCTGGAAATGCTACGCAAGATGATGGCCTAACGCCGAGCTCTAGTAACAATCTTCCTCGTCGAAGGTGTCGGCGTCGGACACCCGGCCATTGTAAGATGTGAAGCCAACACAGCGTCCGCCGCGCCCGCGGTCATCATACCAGAGGTCCCATTGCTTGCCACGCAGGTTGATGCTGCGGGCCTTGCCGAAGCCGGCATCCGCAAGTGTGTCCTGCGCAGAGCGTACGCTGAGGCCGATCAGCCGCTCCGGATTGCCAAAGCCGCCGCCCCAGCCGCCATAGCCCCCACCGGCGCCGCCGCACTCACTGTTTCTGAAAGAACGCGTATCGGTCACCCTGCCCTTGTAAGAGGTGAAGCCGATGCAATCACGACCGCGGTCACTGAGCCACAGATCCCATTGCTGTCCGCCCAGGTTGATGTTGCGCGTATTGGTATAGCCGCTGTTGCGCAGGATGGCCTGCGCACTCTTCACGCTCTGGCCGCGAATGTCCGTCGGGTCGTAGCCGCCGCCCCAGCCGCCGCCATTGCCGTAAAGCCCGCACTCGGAGTCATCGAAGCGGCGCACGTCCGTGACTGTGCCCTTGTACGACGTGAAGCCGACGCAAGCTTGCCGCGAACGTCCACTCGACCACAGGTCGTACTGCTGCCCGTTCAGATTGATGTTCCGCGCCGGGCTGTATCCGGAGTTGGCGAGCTGCGATTGCGCAGTCCTGACGCTAAGGCCCTGCAGGTTGAGGCCCTCCTGTCCGTAGCCGCCGCCCTGATAGCGATAATCACCCTGTGGCTGGGCGATGGCGGGGGCAGCCATGCCGGCGGCGGCGCCCGAAAATGCAAGTGCGGCGATCAGCGTCTTCATGGCTAGTCTCCATGCCGTGTGTGGAGGGCTCAAAGCCCGGCACCTCCACACCCTGCCTGCTCCAACATGAATGGCGGCTGATTGTTCCAGTCATCAAACTGGAAAGTCCGAGCCGGCGCCCCGCCTAGGATGATGGCATGGCTCCCATGCGCCGCCCTCATCCCGCCACGAAAGCTCGCGATTCCTGAGGGCAGCCCAGCCGACAGAAGCTGGCGACGCAGGAGACCGTAATGCGTGTTGCAAACATTCTGGTGCTTGGTGCGGCGGCCATGCTGGGCTGGGCCTGCGCCTCCACCAACCTCTCTCCGAATCACGCCGCAGCAACGCAGGTCAATGGCAATGACTGCGCGGTCATCGCTGCGATTGCGAAGGAGCACTACAAGTTCGGGCCGGAAAACCCGCCACCGCCGCTGAAGGCGCCCGGCGATGCGGCGTGGCGGCCGACATGTGATTTCAGCGCGAGCGGCTACAGTTTCACGAGTTACAACGCGGGAGCGCCAGCAGCTGACCCGCGCGAGCGTCTCAAGTGGGTTTCCTTCCAGAAGCCCGTCTATGACGGCAACGGTGCGACGGTGGCGACTGAAATCATGCATGGACCGCTGGCGGGCATGGGCTATGAATGCCGCGTCCTGTCCGGCTTCGCCGGATGGACGGTTGGCGAGTGCAAGACAAGCTGGGTGTCGTGATGAAGAGACTGATTCTGGCTGCGGGCGTACTCGCTCTGGCGGGCTGCGAAAGCGATCCCAATGCGACGGTCCCGCCGAAGGAAGCGCTCTTCGTCACCAATGATTGCGATGTCCTGGCAGCGCTTAGCCGTGACCAGTACAAGCTGAGCCCCAACAGCGGGGCGACCACCTTCCGCCTGATCGGCGAGGACGGCCCCTGGACGCCGGGGTGCGACTGGAAGGGCTACGGCCTCAGCGTGACCGAGGTGAGCGGTCCAGAAGGTGAAGCTGCGACGGCCGGAGCGACGCGCGTTGCCTTCCACCGCCCACGTTACGATACGCTCGGCGCCAGCGTGCGCACCTCGCTGACGGCCGGCGAGAAGACAACCAGCGCGCTGTGCCGTCTGGAGCGCGGCGCCAATGGCTGGTCACTGGACGTCTGCGGGCCCGATCCAAAACTTACGCAACCGCGCGCGGCCGCGCCCAGCCCTGCGGATCAGACGCCAGATTCCCGCCTGCCCGTCGCCCCCGCCAATCCCGACGCAACTCCCCGTGACGCAATCATTCCGGGCGCTGATCCAGGCGCCCGCCCCGGCGACAAATAACCGGGTGGTTCAGGCGGGAGGGGTCACCTTCTCGTAGCGCCTGCCCGCCTCCGCGATGAAGCAGTCGATCACCCGCTTCACAGCGTAGCGCTTGTTCGCATCCGCCAGCGCTTGCAGCACGAAATTGCGAAACTCGAATTGGATCGCGAACTCAACGCGCGACCCTGAAGGCCGGGCGGTAATCCGCCATGTATTGCTGAGCTTCTTGAACGGCCCGCGCACCAGCGACACGTCGATCATCCCCGTGCTGCGTCGCGCATCCACGTCCGTGACGAACGTCTCACTGAAACCCTTGAAACCGACGCTGACCTCGGCGCGGCAACGCCTGCCGTCGTCAGTTGTTTCGGAGCTCAGCAGCTTCAGGGACTGGATCCAGGTGATGAAATCCGGATACCGCTCAACGCCTGCGGCGAGATCAAACAGATCCTCCGGCCGGTAAGGCAGCTCCAGCGTTTCGAGATGGGC